>JAOPVG010000493.1 GCA_025966255.1 Jatrophihabitans sp. | reverse complement strand
GCGGTGTCTCATCCGGAGTGCATCGCCGCACCCGGCACGTCGAGGAAATCGCCGAAGAGGCCCTGCGTTGTCGCTACGACGGCGGCCCCGATGGTGTTGCGCTAGAGACCTACCCGGGTGACCTTCTCTAGCTCAGCGCAGCCCGCGGTCAGGTCGTCAACGTCACCGCGTAGATCTCGGCGTTGGAGTTGTTCGGCAGCCGGATCGACTGCACGGTGTGGGTACCGTCGACGGGCAGGGTGGCCGCGAACAGGTTCACCGGCGGCCCGTCTACCCCTTGGCCGGCCTTGATCCGGTGGTCCATGTGCACCGCGATCGTGTTGCCGTGCTGTCCGGACGAGCCGGCCCAGTCGGTCAGCGCGAACGGAACCGTGGCCGTCGTTGCGTCGGTGTAGGTCACGGTCGCCTGCGAGTTGACGTCGCCACCGTGCGCCGCGCCAATCACGTGCACGACCGAGTACGAGCCGGAGGGGATGGCGAGCTGCTGACCGCGGGCCGTCACGAAGTTCTTTGTCGGGCCGGACGGGTCAGGCATGAGGTACGGAACGCCGGCGAGCGTCGTGACACCGGCCGCCGGCAACAGCGAGGCGTCGAAGCTCCAGCCGCTGCTGTCGAAGTTGCCCGAGTCCGGCGCGGCGACGGTGGCGGTGCCGTCCAGATCGGCGTTCAGCGCGAGCGCGCACTGCGCACCGGACGTCGCACACGTGGCGTCCGTCAGCGTCACCGTGGCCGTCCGCTTGATCGGACGGACGCCGGACGCGGCGACAGTGAACGTCACCGGGTAAGTGCCGGCTGCGGTCCCGGCCGGCACCTCGATCGTCGCCGGGACGTCGAGGCCGATCGGCAAGCCGTTCGACTGGACTGCTGACGTCCGCGTCGCTGGGGTGGCCGTCCAGCCCGACGGCACGGACACCTGCACGCTGAGCGTCCGCCGGTCCGGCCATTGCGCCACGGCCGAGGCCGTGAGCACCACCGACCGCGAACCGGTCGGGGCCACCGCCGAGGTGACTACGGCCGAGAGCGCGACGCGCCGGTCGTCCGCGGTCGGATCCAGTGACGGCGGTGCGTCGCCCGGCCGGGTCGCCCAACCACCCGGCGTCGTCGACACGGTGTAGGCAAGCGTGCCGCCGTGCGCGATCGCCGACCACGGAACCCAGCTGCGCTGCGTCGCCCGGCCGTTGACGCGCGCCGCCGTGATGTACCGCGCGGAGTCGGAAACACCCGGCGCGGTGACGCGCAACGTCCCGCCCTGCGAGCCGCCATACGAACCGATCTTCACAGTCGCGGCGGCGAACTGCGGCGTGCTGAGCACGAAATTGTTCGCGCCGCTCATCGTCGGGTACACGCCGAGCGAGCTGAGCACGTACCAGGACGACATCTCGCCGAGGTCGTCGTTGCCGGTCATGCCGTCGGGGCCGGTGGTGAAAAGTTGGTACGCGGCCCGGGTCACCGTTGCGGTCTTTTCCGGTGCGCCGGCCCAGGCGTACATGTACGGCGCGAGCAGGTCGGGCTCGTTGTTCGGGTTGTACGTCGACTTCGCGTAGTAGTCGTAGGGCGAAGAGATCCAGTCGTCCTTGACCGTCTTCGCCGGATCCGTCAGCAGATGGTCGTACGCGAAGAACGTGTCTAGCCGCTTCTCGGTGTTGGCACGCCCGCCCAGTAGTGACACCAGCCCGGCCGGGTCCTGCGGCACGAGCCACGTGTACTGGTACGCGCCGCTCTCGTGGAATGCGGTGTCGCCGCTGACCGGATCGAACGGGGCGAGAAAGGTGCCGTCGGGCAGGCGTGGCCGGAACTGCTGGATCCGCTGGTCCCAGAGATTGCGGTACCACCGACCTCGCTCGGCGAACATCCGCGCGTCCTTCTCGTGCCCGAGGCCGGACGCCATCGTCGACAGCGCCGCGTCGGCGGCGGAGTACTCGAGTGTGGCCGATGCCGCGTGGGCGCAGTCGTTGTCGCCGCCGTGGTCGGGGCAGTCCTGGCCCAGGGTCAGGCCGTATGGGATGAAGCCGAGCTTGTTGTACTGCGCGACTCCGGCCCGCCCGTTGTACTGCGAGTCGGCCGGTGGCAGTTCGGTGGCGTACCGCTTCAGCAGCGCGTACGCCTCCTGCTCGTGGCCGGCCAGGAAACCCTTCGACCACATTTCGACGAGGGTCGGCGTCACCGGATCGCCGGTCATGATGTTGGTCTCGCTGTTGGCCAGGGCCCACCGCGGCAGCCAGCCGCCCTCGCGTCCGATCGCCAGCAGTGACAGCGCGTCGTCGCGGGCGACCTGCGGGGCGAGCAGTTCCAGCAACTGGTTCTGCGTGCGGTAGGTGTCCCAGAGCGAGAAGTTCTGCCGCGGCGTGTAACCGGACGCTTGATGGACGGTGTTGTCGAAGCCGTAGTACGAACCGTCGACGTCGCCGGCGAGGTTCGGGTGCAGCATCGCGTGGTACAGCGACGTGTAGTACGCGACCTGGCGATCCTGCGCGCCGCCGGTGACGGTGGCCAGCGCGAGTTGGTCGTTCCACCGCTTCGTCAGCGCGGCCCGGGTGGCGTCGAAGTCGAAGCCGCTGCCCGTCTCGGCCTGCAGGTTCGCGCGGGCGCCGGGCAGGCCGGTGTAGCTCAGCCCCACCTTCGCGGTGACCCTCGCCGAGGACGAGCCGAAGCTCACCCACGCGCCCTTGCTGCCACTGCCGTCGGCGGCGTCCCGCGCTCCGGCGGAGAGTGCCGAACCGGACCAGATGCCGAAGGACGCGAACGGCTGGTCGAACGTGGCGGTGAAGTACACCGTGTGCTGGTCGTGGCCGGCGCAGAAGCCGCCGTCGTGCACCTTGCCCTCGACGGTGCGATCGCCCACCACGTGGACCTCGGAGTCGAGGACGGGCATGTTCGCGTGGCCAGTGTTGAACAGGACGTTGTGCGCGCTGCCCGAGGGGAACGTGTAGCGCTGCCAGCCAGTGCGGTCGGTGGCGGTCACCTCGGCGTTGATGCCGTACTTCCTCAAGCCCACCTGGTAGTACCCCGGTGTGGCTGTCTCGTCGGAGTGCGAGAAGGAGGAGGCGTACTTGGTGTAGTCGCCGGTGGTCACGTCGCCGGTGGTCGGCATCATCGGGAGCTCGCCGACCACGCCGCAGCCGACGCCGGAAAGGTGGGTCTGGCTGAAGCCGTAGATGCTGGTGCCCTTGTAGTCGTAGCCGCCTTGGCCGCCGGTGTCCGGACTGACCTGCACCATGCCGAAGGGCGCGCTCGCGCCGGGAAAGGTGTTGCCGAAGTTCTCCGTGCCGATGAACGGGTTGACGAGACTGGCGAGAGCGGAACTCGCGGACGCCGGTGCGGCAGTCGCCGGTGCTGCCGCCAGCGCGGTTGCCGACGCCGCCGCGGCGATCAGGGCGAGGCCCAGAGCAGTGATCTTCGGGCGAGTCCGAGGCATGAGCCGGACCTCCTGACAGCGTTGTCAATGGATGGATGTTCCGGCATAGTGGCCCAAATCGGGCGCATCAGTCAACCCGAAAGATCGCCGAGCGGGCCGCGTCTCGTCAGGCGGGCGGGCGCTCGCCGGAGCCGCGCTCGATCAGCCGCACCGGCAACCGCTCGCTGTGCGCTCCCGCGCTGCTCCCATCGAGCCGCGCCAGCAGCAGACCGGCGCCGATCGCGCCCATGTCCTCAGGGGCGTGGGAGATGACAGTGACGCCGAGCAGGTCGGCCAGCTCGAAGTCGTCGAAGCCCACGAGCGCCGGTGGCCGGGCGCGGTCGCGCAGGGCCCGCAGCGCGCCGATGGTGATCCGGTTGTTCGTCGTGAACAGCGCCGTCGGCGGCTGCTTGAGCGCCATCAGGGCTCGGACGGACCGGCCCGCCGATTCGCTGTCGTGGGAGTCGGCGCGCACGTACCGCTCCCAGTCGTCGACGCCGGCCTCGGTCAGGGCGGACTGGAATCCGGCGACGCGCTCGCGGTGTGTCGTCAGCCGGCTGAGGTCGCCGATGAGCCCGATGCGCCGGTGACCTTGATCCAGTAGATGCTGGGCGGCCAAGCGCGCGCCCACCTCGTTGTCGATGGCAACGGTGTCGGCGACGATCCCGACCGGCGGGCGGTCGAGAAAGGTGACCGGGATGCCCAGGCGCCGCTCGATCTCGAGGTGGGCGTGGTCGCTCAGGCACGTGGTGATCAGCAGACCGCAGACCCGCCGCTCGAGTAGCTCAGCCGTCAGCTTCCGCTCGCTGTCCGCGTCCTCGTCGCTGGACGCGGTGATCAGTTGCAGGCCGGCGGAGCGAAGTCGCCGCTCGGCGCCCCGGGCCACCCGTGCGTAGAAGGGGTTTGCGACGTCGCTGATGATCAGCCCGACCGAGGTGGAGCGGGCGCCCTGGCGCAGTTCGCGAGCGATGCCGTTCAGCCGGAAGGCGAGCTGCCCGGCCGCGGTGTGCACCTTGGCCGCGGTACCTGCTGCGACGTGCGGCTCGCCGTTGAGCACCCGTGACGCCGTCTTCAGGCTGACGCCGGCCAATCGCGCCACGTCGAGCATCGTGGGGCGCGGATCCTGGCTGGTCGTCACGGTCGCATCGTGCAGAGTCTTGACAACGCTGTCAATCGAGGGGAAGGTCCGGTTTGCCGTGCAGCGACGCATAAGTGGCGAGGAGTGCCATGTTCGACAATTCGGATCCCCTGTTCTCTGCCTCCCGCCGCTTAGGGCTGCGGGGCCTTGCCGCCATGGTCGCAGGCAGCGCGGTGGTGCTGTCCGTGGCGGCCGCGGCCGCGGTCGCGCCGCCGGTCGGGGCCGCGCCGGCGCCGGGGTCCTTCGCCACGTCCTTCGAAGCGACAGACCCGGCCGCGCTGGCCAGCACCGTCGAGATCGGCAGCAACGGTCAGCCGGTGCAGCACGGTGTCGTCGGCGCCACCAAGCACCTGCCGGGCAGCGTCGTCGACTCCACCACGCCGATCACCGCATCGGCCGAGAACCCGCCCGGCGAGGTCGCGAAGAACCTGGCGGACGGCGACCCCGGCACGAAGTGGCTCGCCTTCGCCACGTCGGCCACGCTGACGTATCACCTGGCCGCGCCGGCCGCCGTCGCCACGTACGCGCTCACCTCGGGCGGCGACGCGCCTGACCGCGATCCCGCCGCCTGGTCGCTCCAGGGCTCGGCCGACGGCACGGCGTTCACCACCATTGACACCCGAACCGCACAGACCTGGACCGACCGCGGCGTGCGCAACACCTACACCGTGGCGACGCCGACCGCGTACTCCTACTACCGGCTGAGCATCAGCGCGCCGCAGGCCGGCGGCCTGCTGCAACTGGCCGACTGGGATCTCGCCGTCGCGCAGACCGGAACCAACGACCAGCCGATGGTGACCGCCACCGGCAACGGCCCGGCGCGCGGCCTCGACCTGAAGAACAACGCTGGCTTCACCGGTCTGCACGCCTACCAGTACGCGGGGAAGCAGACCGTCGTCGGCCGGGCGTACGAGACCAACGTCGTCCAGAACAACTTGTCCATCCAGGTCGGGCCGAAGACCCGGCTGAGCTACAAGATCATGCCCGAGTTCACCGCCACCAACACCACCTATCCGTCGACCTACGCCGCAGTCGATCTGCACTTCACCGACGGCAGCTATCTGTCGCAGTTGCGGCCCGTCGACCAGCACGGCGTTAGCATCACCGCCGCCGGCCAGGGTCGCGGCAAGATCCTCTACGCCGACCAGTGGAATGCCGAGAGCACGGCGCTCGGCGACGTCGCCAAGGGCAAGACGATCGACCGCATCCTCATCGCTTACGACGACCCGGGCGGCCAGGTGGACACCGAGTTCGCCGGCTGGATCGACGATGTCACCATCGATCCGGCGCCGGCCGAGGTCGACGCGTCGACGCTGACCAACGTGGTCGACACCCGCCGCGGCACGAACGCGTCCGGCTCGTTCTCGCGCGGGAACAACCTGCCGATCAGCGCCGTCCCCAACGGATTCACGTTCCTGACACCGGTCACCGACGCGCGGTCGAACAGCTGGGAGTACTACTACCAACAGGCCAACGACACCAACAACAACCCGACCCTGCAGGGTTTCTCGGTGTCGCACGAGCCCAGCCCGTGGATGGGTGACCGCAACCAGTTGTCGATCATGCCGTCCGTCTCGGCCACGCCGACCGGCAGCGCCACCGGTCGCGCACTGCCTTTCACGCACAACGCGGAGATCGCGCGCCCGGACTACTACAGCGTGAACTTCCTCAACGGTCTGAAGACTGAGATGACGCCGAGCGACCACGGTTCCGTCCTGCGCTTCACCTTCCCCGCCGACTCCGGATCGCTGGTCTTCGACACCGTCGACAAGAACGGCTCGTTCGTGATCGACCCGGCGGCCGGCACGCTCATCGGCTGGGTCGACAACGGCAGTGGGCTCTCGGCCGGACGCAGCCGGATGTTCTTTGCGGGCACGTTCTCGGCCAAGCCAACCGGTACCGGCATCGCGGCCGGCGGCAACCCGGAGACCCGCTACGCCACGTTCGGCACCAAGACGGTCGAGCTCCGGCTGGCCACCTCGTTCATCGGCCTGGCGCAGGCGCAACACAACGCCGCGCTGGAACTCACTGGCAAGAGCTTCGACGAGGCGCACTCGGCCGCAACCGCTGCGTGGCAAAAGCGGCTCGGCGTCGTCAGCGTGAGCGGTGAGACCGACACTCAGCGCGAGACGCTCTACTCAAACCTCTACCGCCTGAACCTCTACCCGAACTCGCAGTTCGAGAACACCGGCAGTGGGGCCCAACCGGTCTACAAGTACGCGAGCCCGGTCGCAGCCCAGGCGGGCCCGCCCTCGGACACCACCACGACGGCCGCGGTGAAGAGCGGCAAGGTGTACGTCAACAACGGCTTCTGGGATACCTACCGCACGGTATGGCCGGCCTACTCGCTGCTGTACCCGGACGTCGCGGCCGAACTCGTCGACGGCTTCGTGCAGCAGTACCGCGACGGCGGCTGGGTGGCGCGATGGTCGTCGCCCGGCTACGCCGACCTGATGACTGGCACCAGCAGCGACGTCGCCTTCGCGGGCGCCTACCTCCGCGGCGTCGCGCTGAAGGATCCGCTGGCCACCTACGACGCCGGCCTGAAGAACGCGACCGTACTGCCGGCGTCCGGCGGGGTGGGTCGCAAGGGGCTCGCCACGTCGATCTTCAAGAAGTACACGGACACCAGCACGGGCGAATCGGTGTCGTGGCAGCTGGAGGGCGACATCAACGACGCCGGCCTGTCGCTGATGGCGGCGGCGCTGGCCAAGGATCCGCGCACCCCGTCCGCCCGCACGAAGGAGCTCAAGGACGAGGCGGCCTATTTCGCCGACCGCGCCGGGCAGTACGTCAACCTGTTCGACCCCAGCGTCGGCTTCTTCCAGGGCCGCAAGGCCGACGGCACGTTCAACCAGACCGCGGCGACCTACGACCCCGCCGCGTGGGGTGGCGTCTACACCGAGACCGACGGTTGGAACTTCGCATTCCACGCCCCGCAGGACGGTCAGGGTCTGGCCGACCTGTACGGCGGACGGGCACAACTCGCGCAGAAGCTCGACCAGTTCTTCGCCACGCCGGAACTCGCCAACAAGCCAGGCGGCTACGGCGGCGTCATCCACGAAATGGTCGAGGCGCGCGCCGTGCGCATGGGCCAGTACGGCATGAGCAACCAGGTGTCGCACCACATCCCGTACATGTACGACTACGTGCAGCAGCCGTACAAGACGCAGGCCCTGGTGCGCGAGGTGCTGCAGCGGGTCTACGTCGGCGACGAGATCGGCCAGGGCTACCCCGGTGACGAGGACAACGGCGAGATGTCGTCGTGGTACATCCTGTCGTCGCTCGGCATCTACCCGCTGCAGTCCGGATCGCCGAACTGGGTGATCGGCAGCCCGCTGTTCCCGAAGGTGACGGTGCACCGCTCGACGGGTGACCTGACCATCACCGCCAAGAACAACAGCACGAGCAACGTGTACGTGCAGTCGCTGAAGGTCAACGGCAAGACGCACTCGTCGACGTCGGTCACCACGCAGGATCTCGCCGGCAATGCGCATCTCGACTTCGTCATGGGTTCGACGCAGTCGTCATGGGGCACCGGCAAGAACGACGTCCCCCCATCGTTGACGACCGGGTCGACGGCCCCGACGCCGAACGAGGACGCGACCAGCGCAGGCGTCGGCCGCCTGACTGCGGCCAACGGCCAGGACGTCGGCGCGCTGACCGACGACAACTCGACGACGCAGGCCACGTTCCAGGGCGGCACGCCCACGCTCACGTGGACGGCGAACGGTTCGTCGCAGAAGGTGTCGATGTACACGCTCACCTCGGGCTCGGCCCCTGGTGACCCGACGGGTTGGACGTTGGCGGCTTCGCAGAACGGGCGGACCTGGCGGACCGTGGATTCGCGGACGAACGAGACGTTCCCGTCGCGCGGCCAGACGCGTCCGTTCTCGGTGGCCGACCCGCGCTCGTACCGGATGTATCGGCTCAGCTTCACCGGCGCCGGCACCACGTCCTTGGCCGAGGTGGAACTGCTGGTGAAGCCCGGGTCGTCCGGCACGCGCAAGCTGTCCCTGGTGCCGACGTCGACCGCGCTCACCGGCCGCACCGGATCGTCGGTCAGCGCCACGCTCGGCACGTTCGTGGCGGCGAAGAAGTCCACGGCGAGCGACTACAGCGCATCGATCGACTGGGGCGACGGCTCGACATCGGCGGGCACGCTCACCGCCGGCCAGTTGAACTCCTACGCCGTGCACGGCTCGCACACCTATGCGAAGCCCGGCTACTACCGCGTGGCGGTCAGCGTGACCGACGGCCAGCAGACCGCGACCGGGTACGTGGGCGTCACCGTGTCAGTGGCGGCCACCGGCGGGATCGTCCCGGCCTTCGACGGCGTGTGCATCGCCGACGACGGTGTCAGCGTGGATTGCGACGGCGCCGGATACTCCCTGTCGCGGCAGGCATTGGCCGCGGCCGGTGTCACGCAGGGCACGTCGGCGACGGTGCCGGGGACGTCCCTGCACTTCACGCTGCCGGCCGTCGCGGCCGGACAGCCGGACAACGCGAAGGGTGACGGGCAGACCATCCCGGTCACGCTGCCGGCTGACGCGACAAGGGTCGCGTTCATCGGTACCGGCACCGAGGGGGACCAGACGGCGACGGCCACGCTGAAATACAGCGACGGCACGACGCAGTCCGTGCCGATGAACTTCCCCGATTGGACGCTCGGCGGCGGAGGCGGCCCGCTACCGGCGGGCTTCACCTCGGTGGCGGCGATGGCCTACCGCTTGAACGGCGGCGGGCAGGACGGGGCCAAGCCGTTCCTGTTCGCGGCGCCGACGATCACGTTGGCCGCGGGCAAGACGCTGACCGGTGTCGTGATGCCGACCCAGCCGGGCACGGAGAAGGACCAGGGTCGCGTGCACGTGTTCGCGATCGCCGACGACGGCACGGCAC
Source organism: Jatrophihabitans sp. (assembly GCA_025966255.1). GTDB lineage: Bacteria > Actinomycetota > Actinomycetes > Mycobacteriales > Jatrophihabitantaceae > Jatrophihabitans. The sequence continues at coordinate 826 of JAOPVG010000493.1, read as the reverse complement.
CGGCGGCGTTGACCGTCGCGCCGGGCGCCGGTTCGACGGCGACCACGGGTGTGCCGACCACGGTCACACTGGGCACGGCGTCCGGTGGCGCCGTGGGCGCGACCCGCACGGCTCGCGTGCAATGGGGCGACGCGTCGAATACGGCTGATGCAACCGTGTCGGCGACGGGCGTGGTCACCGGGGCGCACACCTGGGCTGCACCGGGTACGTACACCGTCCACGTCACGGTGTCGGATGAGCAGACCAGCGCGACCGTCGCGACGACGGTGACCGTGGCCGACCCGGCCCAGGCGTCGATCGCGGTGTCGTCGGCCTCGGCGGCGCCGGGCGCGGACGTGACCGTGACCGGTGACGGCTTCCGCGCCGGCGAGAACGTTGCGGTTGTGCTGTCGACGCGGACCCGCTCGGCCACGACAGTGACGGCCGACGGTACGGGCCGGATCAGCGCGTCGCTGACGGTGCCCGGGCAGTCGACGCCGGCGGTCTACGCGGTGATGGCGACCGGCGCGAAGTCGCAGGTGCCGGCCACGGCGACGGTTGCAGTGACCGACCCTCTGGCGAACGCCGACGTGCCGCAGGTGCGTTCGACGCTCGTGCTCTCGTCCACCACCGCGACCCCGGGTGAGGAGGTGACGGCCAGCGGCGCGGGCTACCAGCCCAATCAGGTCGTCACGGTCACGGGGACGACGTCGATCGGCGCTCACGTGGGACTCGGGACGGTCCGGGCCAACGGAGACGGCGTGTTCACGACGACGTTCGTGATGCCGAAGGTGCGTGGTGGATTGCGGGAGGCGACGACGAACAACGCCGCCGCGCCCGGCACCCC
>JAOPVG010000604.1 GCA_025966255.1 Jatrophihabitans sp. | reverse complement strand
TGATCAGGCGGAGCCGGTCGTTGGCGAACCGGACGAGCTCCCGCTCCCACACCACCCGGATCGCCCGCAGCTCACCGGCCAGGCGATGATCGGGAACGCGGACCGGTTGCGGTGCGGTGGTGGTCATCCGCGTCCCCGGCCGAAGATGGCGGCGGTGCGTCGGGACTGCGCGGCCGCACCGCTCTCGGCGTCCCGGATGGACGTGCCGGTGTAGGACATGAAGACGTCGTCGAGGGACGGCCGGGCCACGCTCACCGAGCGGATCGTCACGGGCAGCTCCGCGAACAGCCGCGGCACGAACTGCTCGCCGCCGGCCACGCCGAACGTGATCGCGCCTTCCGAGATGCTCGGCTCGAGGCCGAAGTGCATGCGTAGCGCCGCGAGGGCGGCCGCGTCGTCGTCGGTGCGGATCTGGACGCGGTCGGTGCCCACGTTCGCCTTGAGTTCCTCCGGTGTGCCGAGCGCGATGACCTCGCCGTGATCGATGATCGCGATCCGGTCGCAGTACTCGGCCTCGTCCATGTAGTGGGTGGTGAGGAAGATCGTCACCTGCTCGCTCTTGCGCAGCTCGCCGATGTAGTTCCAGATGGAGGAGCGCGTCTGCGGATCGAGCCCGACCGTCGGTTCGTCCAGGAAGAGGACGCGGGGGGAGTGCAGCAGCCCGCGGGCGATCTCGAGGCGCCGCCGCATACCGCCCGAGAACGTCGACACCTTCGCCGCCCGGCGATCCCACAGCCCGACGAGTTCGAGCACCTGGCGCATCCGCTCGGCGAAGACGTCGCGGGGCACCCCGTAGAGGGCTGCATGCAACCGCAGGTTGTGCTCGGCGCTGAGGTAGGTGTCCAGCGTCGGATCCTGGAACACCAGCCCGATGTGGCGGCGCACCAGCGCCTGCTCGCGGACGACGTCGAAGCCCGCGACCCACGCCGTTCCCGATGTCGGAGTGAGCAGCGTGCACAGCATGTTGATGGTCGTCGACTTGCCCGCGCCGTTCGGTCCGAGGAAGCCGAAGATCTCGCCGCCGCCGATCTCGAGGTCGATGCCGCGCACGGCCGGCACCTCGCCGAAGCGCTTGGTCAAGCCCTGTGCGACTACCGCGACATCCTGCATGCGCTCCGCCTCAGCTTCCGGCCCGGCCGGATACACCAGAACAACTATCACCCTTTGGGTCGATATGGGTACTTCGGGTCAACGAGCGAGATGGTCTGGCGTTCCTCGCTACGGTGGGTTCAGCGCCAGCGCTCAGAATCGGAGACTCTGCATGCCGACACCGCTCGACCCCGTTTCGATCTTGACCGCGCCCAAGGTCCTCCTGCACGACCACCTCGACGGCGGCCTCCGGCCCTCGACGATCGTGGATCTCGCGCAGCAGATCGGTTATCGGGCCCTGCCCAGTACGGATCCGGCCGAGCTCGCCGCCTGGTTCCGCGAGGCGGCCGACTCCGGCTCGCTGGAGCGCTATCTGGAGACGTTCGCGCACACCGTCGCGGTCATGCAGAGCACGGCCGGCCTGTCGCGGATCGCCCGCGAGTGCGTCGAGGACCTCGCCGCCGACGGCGTGGTGTACGCCGAGGTGCGCTGGGCGCCCGAGCAGCACGTCGAAGGTGGGCTCACGCTCGAGCAGGTCACCGAGGCCGTCCTGTCCGGCTTCCGCGAGGGCGAGGCGGTCGCCGCGGCGGCCGGGCGTTCGATCCGGGTCGGCGCGATCGTCACGGCCATGCGGCACGCTGCCCGCTCCCGCGAGATCGCCGAACTCGCCGTGCAGTATCGAGACGACGGTGTGGTGGGCTTCGACATCGCCGGTGCCGAGGCCGGCTTCCCGCCGAGCCGCCACCTGGACGCCTTCGAATACCTCCGCCGCGAGAACTTCCACTTCACCATCCACGCCGGTGAGGCGTTCGGGCTGCCGTCCATCTGGGAGGCGATCCAGTGGTGCGGCACCGACCGGCTCGGGCACGGCGTGCGCATCGTGGACGACATCACGGCCGGCGGCCGGTTGGGCCGGCTCGCCGCGTACGTGCGCGACAAGCGGATCCCACTCGAGATGTGCCCGTCGTCCAACGTGCAGACGGGCGCGGCCAAATCGATCGCCGAGCATCCCATCGGCCTGCTGCGGCGCCTGCAGTTCCGGGTCACCGTCAACACCGACAACCGGTTGATGAGCGGCACCTCGATGAGCCGCGAGCTCACCCTGCTGGCCGAGGCGTTCAACTACCAGTGGGCCGACCTGCAGTGGTTCACGATCAACGCGATGAAGAGCGCGTTCATCGGCTTCGACGAGCGGCTGCAAATCATCAACTCGCTGATCAAGCCGGGCTACGCCGCGCTGAGCGCCTAGCCACCACTAGGCGAGCAAGCCCTTGCGCTGCTTCTCCTGCAGGACGCGCAGCGCGGCCGCGTCGACCAGCTTTTTGAAGTTCGGGTGGAGGTTGGCCTGCTGCAGCAGCGCGCTGGTCATGTCGGCGGCCTGGGTCGCGTCGACGGTGAGGACGACGTCGCCACCGGCGGCGACGAAGGCGACCGCGCGCTGGCCGATTGAGTAGTTGCGGACCTGCCGCGCGATCCCGACGTCGTCGCTGATGACCAACCCGTGGAAGCCGAGGTCCTGGCGCAGCATGCCGGTGATGATCGTCTTGGAGAACGCGGCTGGAACGTCCGGGTCGAGCTTGGCGTAGTCCGCGGTGGACACCATCACGAACGGCACGCCGGCCCGGATCGCGGCGCGAAACGGTGCCAGGTACGGATCCTGGCGGGTCGTCACGTAGTCAGTGACCCCGTCTGTGGTGTCGGTGTTGCCCCTCGTCCGGCCGAGACCGGGAAAGTGCTTGACCGTCATGTCGATTCCCGCGTCCGTCATGCCGCGGGCGACAGCGAGCCCGTAGGTCGCGACGGCGTTCGGTGTGTTGCCGTACTGGCGGTAGAGATCGCCGATCGGCGGGTTCGAGCCGAAGCCCGCGGGCACCGTGTCGAGGACGGGCGCGAGGTTGACGTTGATGCCGGCCGACTTCAGCTCACTGCCCCACTGCTGTGCATCGCCCTGCAGCGTGGCCGCATCGAGTTGACCTTGGTTCACCGCGCTCGGGATGGCCGAGAACCCGGGCCCCTGCAGGCGCTGAACGAGACCACCCTCCTGGTCGGTGGCGATGAACAGGCCGACGCGCCTGGGCGCCAGCCGGTTCAGCTGGTCGGTGACGTTGCGGGTCGCCTGCCGGCCGGCGGTGCTGGTGCCGTCGAGGATCACCGCACCGACGTGGTACCGCTGGATCGCCGCCACGGTGGCGGACGAGACGCCGGTGCTGGAGCAGTCCACCATCAGCAGCTGACCCACGCGCTGGCGCTCGGTCATCGCGGCCAACGCCTTCTCGGCCGGCGTCGGCGTCGGCGGTGGCGGCTTGGGGGGCGTGCTCGACGGCGCAGGATGCGTCGACGACACGGGCGTCGACGAGGCGGAGGTGCTCGTCGACGTGGCCGGCCGCGCGGACGACGGCACCGAGCGGCTCGAGGTCGGACTCACGCCCGACGACGTGCATGCGGCCAGCGCAAGCGCGGCGCCCGCAGCTGCAGCCACGGCGAAGCGCGGGCCGCCGACCCTGGGGTGCTGATCGGATATGGCACCCGCGTCCTGTCGAAGGACGCTCACGCCCAGTCCAATGTTCGACTGACGGCCTTGGTCCAGTCGGCGTAGAGCGATTCGCGGTGGTCGGCGTCCATCGTCGGCTGCCATTCGCGATCGGCAGCCCAGTTGGCCCGGATCTCGTCCGTCGACGACCAGAAGCCGACAGCCAACCCGGCGGCGTAAGCAGCGCCCAACGCCGTCGTCTCGGAAACGACCGGTCGCACCACCGGTACGTCGAGGATGTCGGCCTGGAATTGCATCAGCAGCTCGTTGACGACCATGCCGCCGTCGACCTTCAGGGATGTGAGCGCGACCCCGGAGTCGGCGTTCATCGCGTCCACCACTTCGCGGGTCTGGAACGCGGTCGCCTCCAG
>JAOPVG010000594.1 GCA_025966255.1 Jatrophihabitans sp. | reverse complement strand
CGGACTTGACCTTGGTCGGCGACGGTGTCGAAAGACCCAGTTGCGGCTTGGCCCATTGCGGTGGGGGAGGTGGCGCCTTCTTCGACGACGGGACCGGCGGCGGTGGCCGGCGCGGCGCCGGCTTGGTCTTCGGTTCGGTCATCCGCTATCCCGGCTCGGGATCAAGCGCACCGTGGTCGTGGGCGCTGTGATCGTGGCCGGTCGGATTACCACTCGCGGCCTGGCGACGCAGAGCGCCCACGACGTCGCGGGCGGTGTGCTCGGCCTCGAGCTCGGCCGGATCGTCGGCGCGACCGATCAACGTCCCTCCGCCCGCAGGCGCAATCGCAGCAGCGCGGCCCTGCTGCTGCACGACGTGGGTGAGTTCGTGGGCCAAGAGGTGCTGCCCCTGTGCGGACCCGGGGTTGTACGCACCCGGTGAGAAGTAGATGTTGTTGCCGTGCGTGAACGCCGTCGCCTGGACGTCGCGCGCGAGTTGTGCGGCGTTGCCGTCGGTGTGGACGTTGACGTCGCCGAAGTCGGCCCGGAAGGCGGATTCGAGCGGGCCGCGCACCTTCGGATCGAGGGCTCGGCCGCTGGTTGCCGAGCCGGCTAGCCGACGCGCGGTATCGGCCTGCACGCTCGTACCGCCGAGCGGGTCCTCGGCCGATGGCTTGCGTCGAATCGGTTCCGCTGACCCCGGACGGGACAGCCCCGGCACGGCCAGCCGTTCGCTCTCGTGCGACAGCCGTTCCGGCTCGGGGGCCGGCGCCGGTTCGCTGACCTGCGGAGCCTCGCGATCCGCGATGTGAGCGGGTTCGAGGCGCGCTTCCACTTGACCTCCAACCCGGTGCGGTCGTGGCCGCCGCCGGTCACGTATCGGCGCACGCTACGCGCGACCTTGATCATGGACAAGTGACGTAGCGGGCGCCGGCTCAGCGGGTACCGGGTGATCTTGTGGGCAAGTCGGGCGAAAGTGGGAGGAACCCGTGCTCGGGCATCACCCGCCCGAGTTTGCGGTATTCCCGGACGGTCGCCTCGACCACGCGGCGCATCCCGACAAGCTCGCCTGCGCTCACCGCGTCGTAGGCCGCACCCAGCACGATGTTGCGGATGTCGCCACCGGCCAGATCGACCGACTCGGCGAGGAAGTCGAGGTTGACCGGGTCGGCCTCGTCGAGCGCGGGCAACTGGCAAAGATGTTGTTCCCACAGTCGCCGGCGCACGGCCGGATCCGGATCCGGAAAGTGCACGATGAAGCTCATCCGTCGCGAGAATGCCCGGTCGAGGTTGCCGCGCAGGTTGGTGGCCAGGATGGTGATGCCATCGAAGTGCTCCATGCGCTGCAACAGGTAGGCCACCTCCTGGTTGGCATACCGATCGCGGGCGTCCTTGACGTCGGAGCGGCTGCCGAACAGGGCATCGGCCTCGTCGAAGAACAGCACGACGTCGAGGGCCTCGGCCGCCCGGAAGACTTTCTCGAGGTTCTTCTCGGTCTCGCCGATGTACTTGTCGACGACCGCGGAGAGGTCCACCTGGAACAGGTCGATCGACAACTCCTCGGCGATCACGTGGGCCGCGAGGGTCTTACCAGTCCCGGGGCCGCCGGTGAACAGTGCCGCGATGCCGCGGCCCCGCGTGCGGAGGGGGCCCTTGGCCGCGACCTCGTCGCGGTGCCGGGCCCAGGTCACCAGCTGGTGCAGCGCGGCGGTCGTGTGTTCCGGCAGCACCAAGTCGTCGAAGCCGGGACGCTCGGTGGCAGCAGTGGAGACGGAGATGCGATCGGCTCCTGATCCGCCCGACCCGCCGATCCGACGAACCGCCTCCCGCACCACGCCGGCTGACAGCGGTGCGTCGCCGGTCGCGGCGAGGACGCGCGCATACCGCGCGGCCTCGGTCACGTCTTCCGGTGTCAATCGCAGCCCGAGCAACGACTCGCGCAGCTCGTCATCGTCGGCGAGTTCGCCCAGGCTGTCACGCCATATCGCGGCGCGTTCGGTGACGCTCAGCGGTTCCGCGTCGACGATGAACGGAAAGCGGGTGAGCCACGCCGGGTTCCACGGCCGCGCGCCGACGGCCACGACCGGAACCGCGGCCTGTTCCAGGATTTCGAACGCGGCGCAGTCGACCGGTTCCGCAAGTACCTCGGCGCCGATGACGAGTAGCCCCCAACCCCACAGGCCGGCCTCGCGCGCCGCCGCGGCCAGCAGGTCGGCCAGGTTCTGGTTCGGCAGGTGGCGGCTGATATCGATGCTCAGGCAGTGCAGTCCGATCTCGTCGAATGCCCCTGCCGCGAGCGAGGCCCCGGCCGAGCCCGGGGCGGAGCGCACCCAGGTCAAGGGCACGCCCTGCTCGATCGCGCGAGCGACCGGCGAGCTGCCCGGCAAGGCGAGCGGCAGTACCGGTGTGCGCAGCCGCGACACGTCCGGGTCGCACGGCGCCCCGCCGGCGAGCACCGCGGTCACCGACTGGGGCACCGAAAGCACGCGGGCGAGCCACGGCTCGGAACCGGACACTTCGAGCAAGCGGCTGCGTCGCAGCACGCCGTCGGGCCCGAGACGCGTGAAGGACTCGGGGGTCGCGGTCGGCACGCCGGCCAGCTCCAGCGCGAGGCCGACGCTCGGCCGTACGGCTCCGGCCAGCCCGCGGAGCAAGGCATACGACAGTCCGGTCGTGGCGTCGAGATCCGAAGCCGCGGCCAGCCACAGCAGGGTGGTGTCGACCTCGTCGAGCCCGAACACTTCGGCGATGGTGGCCAGCGGATGAACTGACGGCTCAGCTTCATCGGCGCCGGCGTGGTCGGCTTTCAGGACCGAGATCGCCAGTTCGAACTCGGCCGTCCACTGCCATTCGCCACCGCCGGACTCCGCCGCTGTGGTCCGCCGAAGTGCAGCGTTGGCCAGGCTGTCGATCAGCCGGCTCATCGGGTGTGGCATGTCGGTTCCGTTCTGGGTCGAGGGCCCGCTTCGGCGAGTACCGTCCTCGCTCGATAACTATCGGCGATGGCGCGGGCTACCCTTCCCCCCGCCCGGACGATATCTCGCGCAAGGAGCAGGTCGTGTTCATTCGTGTCGTGGACGAAGGACTGGAGCATCTGCTCAGGGAAGGACTTCCGCTGCCCGACGACGTCGGCGACGTCAGTTTCGATGCACCCACTGGCACCTGGGCGGCGCAGCTGTCGCGGATCACCGTGAACCTCTTCCTGTACGACGTCTCGCGCAGTGCGATCCCGTCGCGCTCGCTGCCTCAACGCGTCGACCCCAACGGCCGGGCCCAACAGCGGCCGCAGCAGCCGATGGTGCTGCTGAGCTATCTGGTCAGCGCCTGGGCCGGAAATGCGCGCGACGAGCACCAGTTGCTCGGCAATGTCATCAGCCGATGCGCCGCGCTCAGCGAGCTGCCGGAGCGCCACATCCTCGGTGAATTGTCATCGCCGGTTCATCTGACCTTCGCCAACGACGAACGCAATCGGCAACGCGAAGTGTGGAACGGGGTCGGCGGTCAGCTCAAGCCCTCGTTCACGCTGCAGGCCAACGTCGCCGCCGACACCTTCGACTGGCGCGAGCAGGCACCGCCGGTCACGCACATCGAGGCGCTCATGCCACCGCTCCCAGCGCGGCTGCGCGGCTGACTTACGCCCCCGTAATTCACAGAGAGTAACGGGCCTGCGGCCATAGACAACGAGGGCTAAACAGACGATCATGAACGCGCCGTCCCCCGGTAGTTGACGCAACTTGCGGGCGCGCGTGTGCGGAACCATCCAACGCGTCGGGAGTGGCAGTTGCGTGCAGGTTCGCTGGACCCCGTACCGGGCCGGACAACAGAAGCGAACTGGGCAACCCATTCACTGTGGCATTTGTGCTGGATTGCGTAGCTGACTGTGCGCGTCGCGACCGATTCGAGATTGCTCGAGGTGGATCCTGGATCCACCACGGCCGTCGTCGTCGACGTCGTCAACACCGCCCTGGTGATCGACGGGATCACCGCCCGGGTCATCGGCCTGGCCGACGAGTTCGTCACCGCCCGACCGGCGTTGCTCCCGCTGTTTCCCGAGAGCAGCGGCCAGGTCACCCTCTCCCTCGCGGTGCCAACCAGCCATCCGGCCGGTCGTCACCCGCTCACCGTGGAGCTCGTCTCACACGGCGCGGGCCTTCCGTCGCAGTTTCTCGACCTGGACCTGGACGTGTCGGCCCGGCCAGGGCTTCGTCTGGCGGCGGCACCGCGCGTGATCCGCGCCCGGCGCTCGGGGCGCTTCGTCCTCGAGCTGACGAACGAGGGCAACGTCCCGCTGGACGTGAACCTTCGTGCGATCGACGCCGAGCGTTCGACGACCGCCGAGTTCCTGCCACCCGCGTTGCGCATCGAGGCCGGCGCCGTGGCTCCGGTGCTGCTGAACGTGCGCGGGCCGCGGATGATCACGGGGGGCGAGGTCGACCGCACCGTCATCGTCCAGGCCGAGGCCGCGCGGATCGATCCCGATGGCGGGGGCCAGATCGCGCTGGAGGACCTGCCCGGCAACCTCGAGACGACCGTCCGGTTGCGGCAGCGACCGCTGATCAGCCGCGGCATGCTCACCGCGCTCATCCTGGCCAGCATCATCGCGCTGTGGGCCGGGGTGTTCCTGTTCGGGTTGACCAAGGTCTTCTCCGGAGACCCGATGACCAAGGCCGCGCCGGCCTCCTTCTTCGCCGCCGCGGCCGGCGACGGGTCCGGTCCCGTGCCGGCCGGCGCGAAGGCGGGCG
>JAOPVG010000550.1 GCA_025966255.1 Jatrophihabitans sp. | reverse complement strand
CGCCGCGAGCTGCTCACCATGTGGGGCGCCGAGATCATCCCCTCCCCGGCCGCGGGCGGCTCCAACACCGCCGTACGCGTCGCCAAGGAGCTTGCGGCGGAGCACCCCGACTGGGTGATGCTCTACCAGTACGGCAACCCGGCGAATGCGCAGGCGCACTACGAGGGCACCGGCCCGGAACTGCTGCGGGACCTGCCCACGATCACGCACTTCGTGGCCGGCCTCGGTACCACCGGCACGCTCATGGGGACCGGTCGGTATCTGCGGGAGAAGGTGCCCGACGTCCAGATCATCGCGGCCGAGCCGCGCTACGGCGAACTCGTCTACGGCTTGCGCAACATCGACGAGGGCTTCGTCCCCGAGCTCTACGACGACTCCGTGCTGACGTCCCGCTTCTCGGTCACGTCCTACGACGCGCTGCGCCGCACCCGCGACCTGATCGATCACGAGGGCATCTTCGCCGGCATCTCCACCGGCGCGATCCTGCACGCCGCCCTCGCGGTCGGCGACCGGGTGGCCGGCAAAGGCGAGCGCGCCGACATCGCCTTCGTGGTCTGCGACGGTGGCTGGAAGTACCTGTCCACCGGCGCGTACACCGGCACGCTGCATGAGGCGGCCGAACGTCTCGAGGGCCAGCTCTGGGCCTGACGGCGGGTGCCGGTTGAACACGATGTTGAACCACGAGGTGCCCCACCGCGTAACCCGGATGGGCTGACCCGCGATTACTGCGGTGTCAGCTCCCACCGGACCCGGAGGCATCATGCAACTCCCCGCACTCACGCCCCTCGTGAAGGGCGTCGCCGTCGCCGCGTTCATCGGCGGCTGCACCGTCGCCGGGGTCGCTGCCGCATCGGCGAGCCCGGGCGCGGCGCCCGCGCACCGATCCGGCCCATCCGCCACGACGTCCACGTCCACGGATTCCACGGCCCCGCCGTCCGACGACCCGACGACACCGACGGCCACGCCGACCACCAAGCGCCAGAGCGGCAAGAGCGCCACGCGCGGCTCGAATCGCGGCCCGGGCTCGGACGTCTCCAGTGGCACGCAGGGGTCTGAGCCGGGCGACGACAACGGCACCGACACCTCCGAGCCGGCCACCCACACCGCTGAGCCGGGCGACGACAACGGCACGGGTACCCCCGAGCTTGGCGACGACAACGACACCGCGGAGCCGGGCGACGACGACGCCACCGAAACGCCCGAGCCGGGCGGCGACAACGGTCATCCGGGTGACGGAAACAACAGCACCGGCAACAACGACGGTGGCGGCCACGGCGGTCACGGTGGCGACGACTCAGGCGCGGCCAGCGCCTGACCCCAGGGCTGCGGCGCGCCGTACTCCCCCCCGATGCGTCGCGCCGCAGCACCTTTTCTCGAAAGAGACGCATTGCCCGGATCGATCACCGACGACGTCCTCGCTGCCGCCCGTGCCGGCGACGGGGACGCTTTTGCGGTGATCTGGCGTGAGCTGTCGCCAGTAGTCGCCGGTTACCTCTCGGCCCGCGGGGTAGCTGATCCCGAGGCGGTGACCAGTGATGTCTTCCTCAGTTTGCTACCGCGTCTCGGCGAGTTGGCCGGTGGTACCACCGGGCTGCGAACCTTCGTGTTCACGGTGGCCCACGCGCGCGCGGTCGACGACGTGCGCCGCCGAGCACGCCAGCCCCGGACCGTGGAGTTCGACCAGCTGCTGCACGACGCGGCGACGGAGTCGGCCGAGCAAGAGGCTTTGGCTCGAGTCGAGACGGCGCAGGTGCAGCAGCTCCTGGAACGCCTGACACCTGATCATCGTGAGGTGCTGGCCCTTCGGCTCGTCGGCGACCTGAGCGTCGAACAGGCGGCGGTCGTGATGCACCGCTCGATCGGGTCGATCAAGCAATTGCAGCGCCGCGCCCTGATCGCGCTCCGCGCCCAGCTGGGTGCGGCCCCCACCCGCGTAACCCGGACGGGCCCCGATTCGATGACGGCTACGACATGAGCGATCTGACGGCGGCAAGCGGCGAGGCGTGGCTCGACGACGCCGGCGTCGAGGCCTTGCTGTCCGGGCACGGTCCGGCCGGTGACCGGTTGACCGGCGTGCTCGCGGCCGTACGGGCCGAGGGCGATCGGGTGGTACCGGCCCCGTCGCCGGCACTGGCCGCGATGCTCGTACACGGGCTCGGCAGTGCTCCGCTTCGCCGGCGGCGCGGTCCGATCGTCTTGGGCGTCATCCTCGCCGGCGGCACCACGTTCGCGCTGTCGGGCGTCGCCGCAGCGCACAACGCACTCCCCGGACCGGCGCAGAGCGTGGTCACGGACATCGTGAACAGCCTGACCCCGTTCGATATCGGCGGGACGGCGTCAGCGCATCGGCCGCCGGCGAGGCCGTTCCCTACCGACACGACCGCGCCGGCCGGCCGCTCGGCGCCCGCCGATGGCCGCCGCTCCGGCGCAGCGTCCGGACCGGGCGGAAGTGATCGGCCGGGCGGCGTCGCCGGCCCGGGGGGCGCGACCGACCCCGATGGCGAAGCAAGCCGCGGCGACGACTCGAGCCCGCGCCCCGGTGCCGGCGCGCAGGACGACGAAGAGCGCGGCGGATCCGTGGGGTCGCCGACCCCCAGCTCATCGGACGGCCCCGGAAGCGGCAGCGGTTCGGGTAGCGGCGGCGACGGATCCGGCGACGGCTCGGGTAAGGGCGGCGACGGATCCGGCAGCGGCTCGGGCAGCGCCGACCGCGACAAGTCCGGCAAGAGCTCAGGCAGCGGCGACGGTACCGGCCACGGCAGCGGGCGATCCGGCGGGAGTGTGGGCTGACCGCCTCGCCAGACCTTCTCTGCTGCCATCACCTATCAGCGCATGTTTCTGAGCGGTAAGGATCCTGTGCCGTTCCGGCTGGGACGATGGAGGCGTGCGGTCCAGGGCGTCGATCGGCTGGCTGATCGGCATCCTTGCCGCAGCCGTTGCCGTCGGCATGGGCGAGCTGGTGGCGGCGTTCCTGCGTCCCGCGGCGGCACCGGTGATTGCGGTGGGCAACCGGATCATCACGCTTACCCCGGAATCGGCGAAGCGCCCGGCCATCGCCGCCGCAGGCACCAACGACAAGACGTTGCTCATCATCGGCATCTACCTGCTACTGGCCGTGCTCGGCGCCCTTGTGGGCGTGGCGGCGCTGCGCAATCTCTATTACGGCCTGGGCGGAATCGCCGTCATCGGGGCCTTCGGCTCCTACTGCGCGCTCACCGCCAACGCCAGCCGTGGCACCGACGTGCTGCCTCAGCTGATCGGTACCGCCGCGGCGATGGTCGCGCTGGTCGTGCTCGTCCGCGTCTCGCGCGAATGGAGCGCCGAGCCCAGCTCCGGCGACCCACTTCTCGCCGATCGACGCCTGTTCCTGCAGGGCACCGCCGCGACGGCCGCCCTCGCCGCCGTGGCCGGGTTCGGCGGCCGGGCCGCCCAGCACGCCCGGTTCGACGTGGCCGGGGACCGAGCGACGGTGAAACTGCCTGCGGCGAGCGGCGAGCACACGGTGCCCCGCGGCGCCGACCTCGGCAAGAGCCCCGTGCCGTGGCGGACGCCGAACAGCGCGTTCTACCGCATCGACACCGCGCTCGCCGTCCCCCAGATCGCGTCGAGCTCGTGGCAGCTGCGCATCCACGGCCTGGTCGACCATCCGATCACGCTCACCTACCGGCAACTGCTGGCTCGTCCGCTCGTCGACCGCTGGATCACGCTGTGCTGCGTCTCGAACGAGGTCGGCGGCGACCTCGTCAGCAACTCCCTGTTCCGCGGTGCCCTGCTGGCCGATCTGCTGCGCGAGGCCGGCGTCCACGCCGACTGCGACCAGCTGCTCATGAGTTCCTCGGACGGCATGACGATCGGTGCTCCGACCAAGGTCGTCATGGACGGGCGGCAGTCGCTCTTGGCCGTGGGCATGAACGGCGCGCCGTTGCCGCTCGAGCATGGCTACCCCGCGCGGGTCGTGATCCCGGGGCTGTACGGCTACGTGTCGGCCTGCAAGTGGGTCGTCGACATCGAGGCCACCACGTTCGACCGACGCCAGGCCTACTGGGTGCAGGGCGGCTGGGTGGCCCAGCCCACGATCCGGCTTTCGTCGCGCATCGACCGGCCGAGCCCGCAGGAGGTCGTGTCCGTCGGGGACACCGTCGCGGTGGCCGGCGTGGCCTGGGACCAGCACGTCGGCGTGTCCAAGGTCGAAGTGCAGGTCAACGACGGTCCGTGGCAGGCCGCCCGGCTCGCAACTGTGCCGTCGACCGACACCTGGCGGCAGTGGGTGTTCCCGTGGACGCCTCAGAAGTCCGGCTCGTACCGATTGCGGGTGCGGGCGACCGACGCGGGGGGCACCGTGCAGGACACCCAGGTCCGCGACGTCTTTCCCTCCGGAGCGAGTGGCCTGCACGCGGTGACCGTGCGCGCAGTCATCTAGCGCACTCAGCCGGTGGCCTTACGCTCAGGACCGTGACCTCACCGTTTCGCCGAGCGTTGACCCGACGCGACGGCGCCTCCGGCGCCTCACCGCCGATCGACCCGTCCAGCTGGGGCGGCGCAATCATCATCATGGCGTTCGTCGGCGCGGTGCTGTGGACCGTCCAGCTCGTCAACGCCGCCGACAACTATCAGCTCGACCGGTTCGGGCTGGCCCCGCGCGAGGCCAGCGGACTGTGGGGCGTGCTCACCGAGCCGTTCCTGCACGCGAGCTACGGGCACATGCTGTCCAACACGGTGCCGCTCGTGCTCATCGGCTGGGTGCTGATGCTGTCCGGGATCCGGACCTGGCTCATCGTCACCGCGATCGTCGTGGTCGGGGGTGGCGTCCTGACCTGGCTCGTCGGCCCCAGCAACACGGTGATCGTCGGCGCGAGCGGAATGATCTTCGGCTGGCTCGGCTACCTGCTGGCCCGGGCGTACTTCTCCCGCGAGCTCAAGTGGATCGTCGTTGCCGTCCTCGTGTTGCTGTTCTTCGGCACGTTGCTGTTCGGACTGTTCCCCACCCTGCACTCGAACGTGTCATGGCAGGCGCACGTGTGCGGCTTCGTCGCCGGCATCGGCGCGGGCGCGCTGCTTCACCCGCGACGGGGTGAGACGCGGTTCTCAGGACGGTCCGCCGTATCGTGACGCCCGTGCCGGCCGAAACTGCCCGTCTGGATCGCGACGCCCCCATCGGAATGATGGACTCCGGCGTCGGCGGGCTGACCGTCGCACGGGCCGTCCTCGACCAGCTGCCCCACGAATCGCTGGTCTACGTGGGCGACACCGCGAACGGCCCGTACGGGCCGAAACCGATCGCCGAGGTGCGTTCGCACGCGCTGGCCGTGATGGACGACCTGGTCGCCTCCGGCGTCAAGGCGCTGGTCATCGCGTGCAACAGCGCCAGCGCCGCCTGCCTGCGCGATGCCCGCGAGCGCTACGACGTGCCGGTGATCGAGGTCGTCCTTCCCGCCGTGCGCCGCGCGGTGGCGGCCACCCGCAACGGACGCGTGGGCGTGATCGGCACCGTGGCCACCATCACCAGCGGCGCGTACCAGGACGCCTTCGCCGCCGCCCAGGGCGTCGAGGTGACCGCCGCGGCCTGCCCCCGTTTCGCCGAGTTCGTCGAGCGGGGAGTGACGAGCGGGCGGCAGCTGCTCGGGCTGGCCGAGTCCTACCTGGCCCCACTCAATGCGGTCGGCATCGACACCCTCGTGCTGGGCTGCACGCACTACCCATTGCTCACGGGCCTGCTCTCCGTTGTGATGGGTGATGCGGTGACTCTCGTGTCGAGCGCGGAGGAGACGGCCAAAGATGTGTTCCGGGTGCTGACCTCGCTGGATCTAGTCCGGAGCGATGACGCCCCGCCGCCGCAGCACGTCTTCCGGGCCACAGGGCCGGCCGAGCCGTTCGTCCGGCTCAGCCACCGCTTCCTCGGTCCGGAGATCGCCGCCCTGGCCGCCACCAGCGCCACTCGGATCGGATCCCCGGCATGAAGGTCACCGTGCTGGGGTGCTCGGGTAGCGTGCCCGGCCCGGATTCGCCCGCCTCGGGCTACCTCATCGAGGCCGACGGCTACCGGCTCCTCCTCGATCTGGGCCACGGCGCGTTCGGCGCGCTCCAGCAGTACGCCCAGCCCGCCGACATCGACGCCATCGTCATCTCGCACCTGCACGCCGACCACTGCATCGACCTCACGGCGTACGTGGTCGCGCTGCGCTACGGCGGCGACGGCTACCGGCTGCGCGGGCCGGACAAGCGCATCCCGCTGATCGGCGTGCCCGGCACGCGCGACCGACTCGAGGCGGCCTACGACCCGCTCGCCCGCAAGCTCGGCCTGCACGAGTTGTTCTCCTTCGCGACGCCGACGGCGAGCGAGCTCGGACCGTTCTCGATGTCCTACGCGCTGATGAACCACCCGACACCCACCAACGCCGTGCGCATCGGATGGAACGACCGCTCGCTGGTGTACTCGGCTGACACAGGGGAGTCGAGCGAGCTGATCAAGCTCGCCCAGGGCGCCGACGTGCTGGTCTGCGAAGCGTCGGTCGGACCGGACGAGGAAGTCATCCCCGATCTGCACCTCACCGGACGGCAGGCCGGCGAGCACGCCGATCGCGCCGGCGTCGATCGGCTCATCGTCACGCACGTCCCGCCGTGGAACTCGCGGCAGGTGGCTGCGGATGAAGCGGCCGACGCCTTCCACGGAGCGGTCGAGGTGGCGCACCCCGGCGCCGAGTACTGGATCTAGCCGGGTACCGGATCTGGCGGCGCCGTCAGCGCTAGCCGGCGAGGAAGCTCAGCCGGACCGTGCGCACGGCATTGTCGACGTTGGTGTCGACCAGGCAGATCGACTGCCAGGTGCCGAGCTGCACCCGGCCGCCGAGCACCGGAACGGTGATCGACGGCGCTATGAACGCCGGCAGCACATGGTCGCGCCCGTGCCCCTCGCTGCCATGGCGGTGCTGCCAGCGGTTGTCGCGCGGCAGCAGTTGATCAATCGTGGCGAGCAGGTCGTCGTCGCTCCCGGCGCCGGTCTCGAGGATCGCCACGCCGGCCGTCGCGTGCGGTACGAATACGCTCAGCAGGCCGTCCTGCTCGCCGCTCACGAACTGCGCGCACTGGTGGGTGAGGTCCTGGACGCGCGCCTGCCCGCCGGTGCGAACCTCGAGCGTGTCGCTGCGCATGCCCTTATCCTGCCTCGCCAAGCCCGTGCAGGAGTGGACGGGTGCAGATCGCGATCCTCGGCCCGCTCGAGGTTCGCGACGACGCTGGAGACCTGGTCGAGGTCGCGGGGGCGCG
>JAOPVG010000523.1 GCA_025966255.1 Jatrophihabitans sp. | reverse complement strand
CAGCGAGCAACGGCGGCAAGACCGTGAGCAAGCCCCGGCACACCGCGCCGTCGCGCTTCGACAACGCCGAGGACTGACCCAGCCCATGGCCCGGCTCGAAACCTCGGCCGAGTCACCGGTCCCGGTTCGTGTCGTCGCGATCCGGATCGGTGAGTGGATCTCCCGGCTCGGCGAGATCTGGGTGGACGGGCAGATCGCCCAGCTGACCCGTCGACCCGGCGTCGCGACCCAGTTCGTCACACTGCGGGATCCGGACGCCAACATCTCCCTCGCCGTCACCTGCCCGCGCGGCGTGCTGCCCGACACCGTCAGCGAAGGGTCCCGCGTCGTGCTGCGGGCCCGTCCGGACTTTTACCTCGAACGCGGCACGCTCAGCCTGCGTGCGTTGGAGGTGCGTCAGGTCGGCCTCGGCGAGTTGCTCGCCCGGCTCGAGGCGCTCAAGCGGCTCCTGGCGGCCGAGGGCCTGTTCGCGCTCGACCGGAAGCGGCCCCTGCCGTTCCTGCCGCGTCAGATCGGACTCATCACCGGACGGGCCAGCGCCGCCGAGCGCGACGTGGTCGAGAACACCCTGCGCCGCCTGCCCGGCATGCGGTTCCGGCTGGAGAACGTCGCGATGCAGGGCGCGTCGGCCGTCACCGAGGTGGTCGACGCGTTGCGCCGCCTCGACCGCGACCCCGACATCGACGTGATCGTGATCGCCCGCGGCGGAGGCGGCGTCGAGGATCTCCTTCCGTTCAGCAACGAGACACTCGTCCGCGCGGTGTCCGACGCGTTCACGCCCGTCGTCAGCGCGATCGGACACGAGACGGACACTCCGTTGCTCGACCTGGTCGCCGATCTCGCCGCGTCCACGCCCACCGACGCCGCGAAGCGCATCGTCCCCGACCTCGCCGACGAGACGCGCGATGTCGCCCAACTGCGCGCGCGGGCCCGCGGGCGGATCCGGGCCCGGGTCGATCGCGAGGCCGAACTGATGGCCGGCCTGCCCGAGCGACTGCGCCGCACCGTCCGGGTTCGCCTGGACCGCGAGGTCGAGGAGGTCGCCGGGCTGCGGGCCCGCAGTCGGCGCCGCGTGGCGTCGCTGGTCGACGCCGGCCGCGCCGATCTGGACCACGTCCGGGCCCGGGTGCGGGCGCTCTCCCCGCAGGCGACCCTCGACCGCGGGTACGCGGTTGTGCGCCGGGCGGACGGTGTGGTCGTGCGCGAACCCGCCGATGCCACCGGCACGTTGCGCGTGCGCGTGGCCCGGGGCGAGTTCGACGCAACTGCGGTCTAGGCGTCGGTACAGTCGAGCGGATGTCCAAGGAACCGTCGACCCCCACACCCTCCTACGAGGACGCCCGGGCCGAACTGCGCGACATCGTCGCGAAGCTCGAGACGGGTGGCCAGTCGCTCGAGGAGTCCCTTGTGCTGTGGGAGCGCGGCGAGCAGCTGGCCGACATCTGCCAGCGCTGGCTCGACGACGCCGGCCAGCGCCTCGACGTCGCCATCGCCGCTCGCGAGACCGACGGTGCGCCGACCGAAGACTGACGCCGTCAGGGCGGTGGTGGCGCCTCGGTCACTGGCCGCCGCACGTACAGCGAAGCCACCGCCACCAGCATCAGGGACGCACCGACGATCGACCATCTCGGCAGCGACTCGTGCAGCACGATCGCCGCGAGCACCGCGGCCGCCAGCGGCTCCAGCAACGTCAATACGCCGGCCACCTCGGTCGGGATGGACCGCAGGCCCCGGTAGAACAGCCAGTACGCGGCAACGGTGGGGACCACCCCGATGTAGATCAGCCACCAGCCGGCAGTGGCATCGTGGGCAAACGCCAGCCCGGACGGCACGGCGACGGGCAGCAGGATCACCGTGGCGACGGCACTGGTCACACCGGTGAGCAGCAGCGGATCCTCCTCGGACATCCACCGACTCAGCCCGGTGATCGCGGCGTAGCCGAGGCCGGACGCGATCGAGGCCAGCACTCCGATCACCGGATGGATGGTGCCGGTGCCACCGGAACGCAGCGAGATCAGCGCGAGGCCGGAGAGCGCGCAGGCGAGGACGGCCAACGCGCCCGCGGAGGGCAGCCGCCGCCCGGCCACCGCCGCGCCGACGGTCAGCGCCACCGGGGCGACGCCCAGGCTGACAAGGGTCGACACACTGACGCCGACGTACTGCACGCCGACGAAATAAAGCGCCTGATAGGCACCGAATCCGACGCCGGAGACGACCAGGGCCACGGGATGCCGGCGGAACGCGTCGGCGGCGCGCCGGGCGCCTCCGAACCTGAAAACGAGGGCCACCACCAGCGCGGCGATGGCCACGCGGTACCAGCCGATGGAGACCGCGGACAATCCCGAGCGGTCATGGATGATCCGCACGGCCACGCCGGTAGTGCCCCAGAGCAGGGCCCCGCCGCTGACGGCCAGCAGGCCGGTGCGGTCACGCAAAGAAGTAGCTAGCGACACGACGGACACTCCTGAGCTCGATCCTTGAGGGACGGCGGCAGGCGCGCCAAACGATCACCGGAGGCGGTGGTTTCCCGATCCGGTCACGGCGGCGCGCCCTCAGGCGCGCGGCGGGGTGATGATCGGGTGTCGGGTCATGCCAGTGAGCGTAGATCCCGGGCCGACCGCATTTGCGTCCGACCCGTCCGGGAATCGGCCGTCTGCGAAGATAGGCGCCCACGACGAAGACCCGCAGCTGCGCCGAGAGGAAGGCCCGCCATGTCCGACGGACCGCCGGCCACCAATACGAACTCGAACGTTCCGCCTGAACTCGCGGTCGATCGGAAAGCGCCCGACCGCAACCTCGCCCTGGAACTCGTCCGCGTCACCGAGGCCGCGGCGATGGCCGCCGGGCGCTGGGTGGGCCGCGGCGACAAGAACGGCGGCGACGGTGCCGCGGTCGACGCGATGCGCGCGCTCATCGGCACCGTCTCCATGCACGGCGTCGTGGTCATCGGCGAGGGCGAGAAGGACGAGGCGCCCATGCTCTACAACGGCGAAGAGGTCGGCGACGGCACGGGGCCGCTCTGCGACGTCGCCGTCGACCCCATCGACGGCACCACGCTGATGGCGAAGGGCATGCCCAACTCGATCGCCGTCATCGCGGTGTCCGAGCGCGGCACGATGTTCGACCCGTCCGCGGTGTTCTATATGGAGAAGATCGCCGCCGGTCCCGAGGCCGCCGAGGTCATCGACATCACCGCGCCGGTAGCCGTGAACATCGCGAAGGTCGCCAAGGCCAAGCGCGGCCATCCCGAGGACGTCACCGTCTGCATTCTCGACCGGCCGCGGCATCAACAGCTCGTCCGTGAGGTGCGCGAGGCGGGAGCGCGAATCCGGTTCATCAGCGACGGTGACGTCGCGGGCGCGATCTCCGCCGCTCGGCCGGGCACCGGTGTCGACATGCTGCTCGGCATCGGCGGCACACCCGAAGGCATCATCGCCGCCGCGGCATTGCGATGCATGGGCGGCGTCATCCAGGCCCGGCTGTGGCCGCAGGACGACGAGGAGCGGGAGAAGGCGATCGGCGCCGGTCACGACCTCGA
>JAOPVG010000501.1 GCA_025966255.1 Jatrophihabitans sp. | reverse complement strand
GTCGTGCTGATCGACGGCAAGGAGCACGGGTACTGGCGGGTCGAGGAGCCCCGGTTCCGGAAGGCGCTCGCCCGCTGAACGACGTCGCGATGGCGGTGCGCAGGCGATATAACACGGGCCTTCTCGATTTGGGAAAACTTTCACGAGCGGCGTACCGTCCTAAGCCGTAAGCCCGCTCCTACCACACCGGTTTCGGCGTCGAATCAGGCGGTCGTCTGCCTCGCTGGCCGGTCCCCCGAGGTGCTGATGACTGCTCCGCGCGACGCGCGCTCTGCAGGTGATTGCCGTCCCGGCGACGCCCGCAGCGTGCCGGAGGCGACGGTCGCCCGCCTGGCCACCTACCTGCGGGTCCTGAGCACCCTCGCCGACCGGTCCATCACCACGGTGTCCTCCGAGGAACTGGCCACCGCCGCCGGCGTGAATTCTGCGCTGCTGCGTAAGGACCTGTCCTTCCTGGGCTCCTACGGGATTCGCGGCGTCGGGTATGAGGTCGGCACGCTCATCGAGCACATCTCGCGCACCCTGGGTCTGACCGTGCACCGCGCGGTGGCCCTGATCGGCGTCGGCAACCTGGGTCAGGCCCTCGCCGGGTACGCCGGCTTCGCGTCGCGCGGCTTCCGGATCGCGGCCCTCGTCGATGCCGACGCCGGTCGCATCGGCTCCACCATCCGCGGGTTGACGGTGCGCGACATCCGCGACCTCGACGCGATCGTCGCCGAGCACGGCATCACGATCGCGGTGCTCGCGGTTCCGGCCGCCGCCGCCCAGGAAGTGTGCAACCGGCTCGTCCGCGCCGGCGTGACCAGCATCCTGAACTTCGCGCCGGTTGTGGTGTCGGTGCCGCCGCACGTCGACCTCCGCAAGGTCGATCTGGCCGCCGAGCTGCAGATCCTGTCCTTCCACGAGACCCGCAAGGCCGCCGCCGCGTTGACGGAGGTGGCGCAGGCATGAGCGTTCTGGTGGTTGGTCTTTCGCATCGGACGGCGCCGGTGTCGGTGCTCGAGCGCGCCGCCGTCCCGGTCGACGACGTCCGCAAGACCATTGAGGAGTTGCACCGGGCCGAGATGATCAGCGAGGTGCTCCTGCTCTCGACCTGCAATCGCGTCGAGGTCTATGCCGACGTCGCACGCTTCCACCCGGCCGTCGCGGAGATCACGACTGTGCTGGCCCGGCACTCGGGCCTCGCGGTCTCGGATCTCTCCGATCACCTGTACGTCCACTTCGCCGAAGCCGCGGCCGAGCACATGTTCACCGTCGCGTCCGGACTGGACTCGATGGTGATCGGGGAATCGCAGATCCTCGGGCAGCTGCGGGCGGCGTACGCGCTGGGTACCGAGCTGGGTTCGGTGGGCACCGTGCTGCACGACCTCGCCCAGACGTCGCTGCGCGTCGGCAAGCGGGTGCATTCCGAGACCGGCATCGACCGCGCCGGTGCGTCGATCGTCTCGGTCGCGCTCGATCGCGCCGAGGACGTTCTTGGGTCATTGGCCGGCCGCCGGGCCCTCATCGTCGGCGCCGGCTCGATGGGTGCGCTGTCCGGCGCGACCCTGCGCCGCCGCGGCGTCACCGACCTCGTGATCGCGAACCGGTCGGCCGAGCGCGCCGAACGGCTGGCCACCAATGTCGGTGGACACGCCATCACGCTCGCGGAACTTCCCGCCGCCATCGCCGAGGCCGACCTGCTGGTCTCCTCCACCGGTTCGACCGGGCTCGTCGTGGAGGCCGACGCGATCGGCTCCCGCGCCGAGCGGCCGCTCGTGGTGCTCGACCTCGCGCTGCCGCGGGATGTCGATCCGGCTGTGGCGGTTCAGCTCGGGGTCACCTACGTCGACCTCGAGGCGTTGCGCACGGGCGGCGCGATGGTCAGTGACGACGAGGTCGACGCGGCGACGGCGATCGTGGTCGCCGAGCTGCGCGACTACCTCGCCGAGCAGCAGCGCCTGGCCGTGGCCCCGACCGTCACCGCCCTGCGCGCCCGCGCCAACCAGGTGATCGACACCGAGCTGAGCCGGCTCGACGGCCGGCTGCCCGGCCTGCACCCGGAGGAGCGCCGCGAGGTGGCCGATGCCGTGCGCCGCGCGGTCGAAAAGGTGCTACACGCCCCGACCGTCCGGGTGAAGGAACTCGCCTCGACGCCCGGCGGCGACCAGTACGCCGCGGCGCTGCGCGAGCTGTTCGACCTCGACCCGGCCGCGGCGGAGTCCGTCGCCGCCGTGAAGCAGCCACCCCAGACCGGTCGCTCATGACTACTACCCGCACGTTGCGCGTGGGCACGCGCGCGAGCACGCTCGCCCGCACCCAGACCGAAACCGTGGCCGCCGCCCTCGGCGTGCCGTTCGAGATCGTTCACATCGTCACCGAGGGCGACCGCTCGGCGCAGGCGCTGACCCAGATCGGTGGCACCGGCGTATTCGTGTCGGCGCTGCGGACCGCGCTGCTCAATGACGAGATCGATGTCGCCGTCCACTCGTACAAGGACCTGCCCACGGCAGAGGCTGAAGGCATCACGATCGGGGCCGTCCCGGCGCGCGAAGACGCCCGTGACGCGCTGATCGCCCGCGACAATATGACGCTCGGCGAGCTGCCGGTCGGCTCCCGGGTCGGCACCGGTTCGCCGCGGCGGGTCGCGCAGCTCAACGCGCTCGGCCTCGGGCTCGAGATCCTGCCGCTGCGCGGCAACGTCGACACTCGGCTGCGGAAGGTGAGGGACGGCGAGCTCGATGCTGTCGTCCTCGCCTACGCCGGATTGCGCCGATTGGGCCGGGGCGACGAGGTCACCGAGGTGCTCGACCCGATCCAGGTGCTGCCCGCGCCGGCGCAGGGAGCGCTTGCCGTCGAGTGCCGCTCGTCCGACCAGGCCGCGATCGACGTGCTGGCCGCCCTCGATCACGAGGACACCCGCGTGGCCGTCACGGCCGAGCGGGCTCTGCTGGCGGCGCTGGAAGCCGGCTGTTCCGCCCCGGTCGGAGCCCTGGCCGTTGTGGCCGAGGGCGACGACGGACCCGAAGTGTTCCTACGTGGTTCAGTGACCGCGGTCGACGGCACTGCTGCCGTTCGACTCTCGGCCACGGGACCGACAACCGATGCCGCCGGTGTCGGCCGGCGGCTTGCCGCCGAGCTGATCGCCGACGGCGCAGACACCATGATGGGGAGCTCTACATGACCCGCGCGCGCAAGATCGTCGGTCGGATCACCTTTGTGGGTGCCGGACCAGGCGACCCCGGGCTGCTGACGACCCATGCGGCGGACGCCATCCGTCGCGCGGAGGTCGTGGTTGCCGATGCCGCGGTGCCCCGATCGATCACCGATCTGGCTGCCGTCGAGGTACGTCCCGCCGAGTCCTCGCCGGCCGAGACGGCGAAGGCGCTGCTCGTCGACGCCCGCAACGGGCTGACCGTGGTGCGGGTGGTCGCGGGCGACCCGTTCGTCGACGAGTCGGCCGTCAAGGAGGCCCTTGCGGTCGCCAAGACCGTCGTGCACTTCGACGTCGTGCCCGGAATCGCGCTCGGGGTCGGCACCGCCGCCTACGCCGGCGTCCCAGTGGGCGCCGTCCGCACTGAGGCCGATCTCCACGACGCCGGGAACGCCGACTACGACGCGCTCGCGCACGCCGCGGGCACCCTCGTCATCACTGTGGCCGTCGCGGACGTGCAGTTCGTCGGCGAGCAACTCGTCGCCAACGGCCTCAAACCGGACACCGCCGTCGCGGTGAGCTGCAGCGGCACCACGACCGGTCAGCAGACCGTCACCGGCTTCGTCGGCGAACTCGAGCTCGCGACGGCCGGGATGACCGGCACCGTCGTCCTCACCATCGGCAAGGCCGCGACGCAGCGCGAGAAGCTCGCGTGGTGGGAGTCCCGGCCGCTGTACGGCTGGAAGGTGCTCGTGCCGCGGACCAAGGAGCAGGCCGGCGCGATGAGCGAGCAGCTGCGCGGCTTCGGTGCGGTGCCGATCGAGGTGCCGACCATCGCCGTCGAGCCGCCGCGCACGCCGACCCAGATGGAGCGGGCGATCAAGGGTCTCGTCACGGGACGCTACGAGTGGATCGTGTTCACCTCCACCAACGCGGTGCGCGCGGTGCGGGAGAAGTTCGAGGAGTTCGGCCTCGACGCGCGTGCGTTCGCCGGCGTCAAGATCGGGTGTGTCGGGGAGGCGACCGCGGACGCCGTGCGGGCCTTCGGCATCAAGCCCGAGCTCGTCCCGAGCGAGGATCAGTC
>JAOPVG010000472.1 GCA_025966255.1 Jatrophihabitans sp. | reverse complement strand
CGCCATCACGAAGATCAGCGCGATCAGAATCAGCAGTTCGATCCCCTCCGGGTTCCACCGGAACGACCGCTCGCTCTCGGCGGTCACGAGCAACACCCGGCGCACGCCGGCGATCAGCCCGACGATGAGGAACGGCTCGGCCCGAAGGTGTTGATCGGTGACCGTGATCCGAACGGTGTGCAACAGCTCGGCGACGATGAACAGCACCAGCGTGTTGTCGAGGACCGACAACACAACGTCCACCGCGTGGTACGGACCGGCCAGGGCGTGCACCACGGTGTCGACCACGTCGACGAGCAACGCCACTGCGAGCACCGCCAGCAACAGAGCGACCCCGAGGTGGATGCTGTCCTCGACGGTCCGCAGCCCGGCCACGATCCGATCGACCAGCCGCCGGTGGGAAGCCGTCATCACTCGCCTCGCTGTCGCCGCCGGTTGCACGGGTATGGACGTCCGCGACTTCGTTCCGCCAGCTTCCTGGTGAACCGGTGGCGGGCGAACTGCTCCCCGAGGCCGGTTCGTCCCGGGATTCTGGTGTCCTCAGGTCCAAGGCCGAGTCGTGGCCGCAGAGTCACGATCGAGACGATGCCCGTCCCACCTGACGAAAGGAAGAATCACCATGTCGACGCCCGTACGACGCAGCAACGACACCGGAATGACGCCGTGGACGCCGAGCGCCGAGTTCGACCGGATCACTCAGCAGCTCTCGCAATTGTTTGACGGCTCGTGGACCCAAGCCCCCTCGGTCGGTCGCGACACCTTCACGCCGCTCGCAGATGTGGAGGAGACCGACGACGCGTACGTGCTCGACGTGGAAGTGCCCGGGGTCAAGAAAAAGGACATCCGCGTCGAGATCGACGGCCGTCGCATCGTCGTCAGCGGTGAGCGCAAGGAGGAGAAGCGCGCCGGCCTCCTCCGCCGGCAGAGCCGCTCGTTGGGAGAGTTCCGCTACGAAGTCGTGCTCCCGGACGAGGTCGACGACGAGCACATCGAAGCTAGTCTGAACGATGGTGTGCTGCACCTGCGGGTGCCGAAGCGCACCGCTGGCCAGCAGCGTCGGCAGATCGAAGTCAGGTAGCCGACCGTTCGATCGAGTGGTGATGAGCGAGCGACTCTTCCGCGATCGTGGTGATGCCGGCCGCGTGCTGGCCGGTCTCCTCGAGCGCTACCAGGGTCGCCCGGAAGTGACGGTGCTCGGATTGCCGCGCGGCGGAGTACCGGTGGGGTATGAAATTGCCGATGCTCTCGGGGCTGAGCTGGACGTGCTCTTGGTGCGCAAGCTCGGCCTACCCGGTCGCGAAGAGCTGGCAATGGGCGCGATCGCCACCGGCGGCGTGCTCGTAGTCAACGAGGACGTGATCCGCGGCATGGATGCCGAGCCGGAATTCGTTCAGGTCGTCGCGGAGCGTGAGGCGCGCGAGTTGCTGCGCCGCGAGCGGGCCTACCGCGGCGACCGTCCGCCACTGGAGCTGGCCGGCAAGATCGCCATCCTCGTCGATGACGGGTTGGCGACCGGAGCCAGCATGCGCGCGGCCGTTCACGCGGTGCGGCGGCAGGATCCGAGCCGCATCGTCATCGCCGTTCCCGCCGCCCCGCAGTCGACCTGCGACGAGCTCGCGCTGATGGTCGACGAGGTCGTCTGCGCCACCACACCGGCCCCGTTCCTCGCGGTCGGCGCGTCGTACTGGGACTTCACGCAGGTCACCGACGACGAGGTGCGGGAGCTGCTGCGCGCGAGCGCGGCGAGCCCAGCGCCGACCGAGTCCACCGAGTCGGCCGAACCGGCGGACCGACCGACCGAGGCCGAACAGATCCGGGCCGATGCCCAGCCCGTCAGCGGCCGGACGCCGTCGAAAGCGTCGCTCTTCGACATCGTGGGAGATGCGCGCTTCGTCCTGATCGGAGAGGCCTCGCACGGCACGCACGAGTTCTACGACGCGCGGGCGGCGATGACTCGCCGGCTCATCGAGGACAAGGGCTTCTGCGCGGTTGCGGTCGAGGGCGATTGGCCCGACGCATATCGGGTCAACCGGTACGTCCGAGCGCGCAGTGAGGATCAGACCGCCGAGGAGTCACTCGGCGGTTTCGAGCGATTCCCTGCGTGGATGTGGCGCAATTCCGTCGTCCTCGATTTCGTCGGTTGGCTGCGCGAGCACAACGATCAGTTTCATGGCGACCAGGCCGCACGGGCCGGCTTCTACGGCTTGGACCTGTACAGCCTGTACCGCTCGATGCACGAGGTCATCGCGTACCTGGAGCAGGTCGATCCGGACGCCGCCGATCGCGCCCGTGAGCGCTATTCCTGCTTCGAGGACCACGCCGGGGACGACGGCCAGTCCTATGGGTACGAGGCGGCGTTCGGGGCCGGCGAGACCTGCGAACAGGAGATCGTGGACCAGCTGACCGATCTGCAGGAAAACGCGATGCACTACGCCCGCCACCACGGCCTGCTGCCCGACGACGACCTGTTCTACGCCGAGCAGAACGCGCGCGTGGTCAAGTCGTCGGCCGAGTACTACCGGGCGATGTTCTCCGCGCGATCCTTGTCGTGGAACCTGCGGGACCGGCACATGGCCGACACGCTCGACGCACTCACAGAACACCTCAGCCGACGGCGCACCGAGCCGGCGAAGGTAGTGGTGTGGGCGCACAACTCCCACCTCGGCGATGCCCGCGCCACCGAGTCGGGCATGCGCGGGGAGCTGAACGTCGGCCAACTGGTCCGCGAGCGACACCGCGGAGAGTCACGGTCGATCGGGTTCACCACCCATTCTGGAACTGTCACCGCTGCCGACGATTGGGGTGCTCCCGTCCAGCGTAAGCGCGTACGGCCGGCGTTGGTCGACAGCGTCGAAGCGCTACTCCACGACACCGGTGCCGAGGACTTCCTGCTCTCGTTCGCCACCGGCCACAACGCGGCCGAAGTGCTCAGCTCGGCGCGGCGGCAACGGGCCATCGGGGTCGTCTATCGACCGCAGACCGAAGCGATGAGCCACTATTTCCGAGCCCGAATGTCGGACCAGTTCGACGCAGTGATCCACCTGGACAAGACCAGCGCCCTGCAGCCGCTGGAGAGAACCGCCCGCTGGGATGATGGCGAGCCGCCCGAAACATATCCCTTCGCGGTCTGATCGAACCATTGCGCCTCACCGCACGGCATCCAGCATGCCGTGCAGATGGGCGGCAGCGCGCTCGATGTCGAAGTACTTGCGCTGACCGGCCCGCGCTTCGGCGGCAATGACGCCGCAGCGATGAACCTTGGCAAAGTCGCCGTACGGGAACTTGTAACGCGACTTCGTCTCCT
>JAOPVG010000324.1 GCA_025966255.1 Jatrophihabitans sp. | reverse complement strand
TTGAGGTTGACGCGCAGGAGGCCGCGATTGCCGCCGTGCTTGGTCAGCGAGACCGACGGCGCGGATTTGGTGAGCGTCACCTTGCTCAGTGATACCGGGGCCGGCGCGGCCACGCCGCCCGGCGCTGGTGCAGCCGGTGCCGCTGGTGGTGCGGCCGGTGGCGTCGCCGGGCGTCTTGTGTAGTCGATTCCCATTCCACTGCCCTTCTAGGCGGAATTGGCTCTGCGGAAGTGCGTCAGACGGTGGCCGGCGTCTGGTCCGGGTCGAGGCTCGCGCTGCGCTCCTGGCGGCGGTTGCGCACGATGGAGGAGATCAGGGCGGCGCCGATGAACGCGACTCCGATCAGGCCGGTGACGACCTCGGGCACCTGGTACTCGATGGTGACGAGCAGGATGATCGCCAGTGCGCCGATGGCCCACAGGGCGCCGTGCTCGAGGTACACGTACTCACTCAGGGTGCCCTTCTTGACGAGGTACACGGTCAGCGAGCGGATGAACATGGCACCGATGCCCAGGCCGATGGCGATGAGGATCGGGTCGGAGGTGATCGCGAATGCGCCGACCACGCCGTCGAAGCTGAACGACGCGTCCAGGACTTCGAGGTAGAGGAACAGGAAGAACGCGGCCTTGCCGACGACGTGCCTGGTCTTGTTCTTCGCCAGCTTCGTCCCGAGGTCGGCCTCATCGACCTCACCGTCGCCGTCCCCGTCGGCGGCTTCGTCGAAGAACTCCCCCAGCGCACTGACCAGCAGATACGTCCCCAAGCCCATCAGCCCGGACACCAGGATGGTCGAGATCTTGTCCGGGGTCGCGGTGTCGGAGTGCGTGCCGAACGTGTACGCCGAGATCATCAGCACGGCCAGCGCGATCACGACCGAGAGTTGATCCAGCTTCCCGATGCGGGCCAGTGGCCGCTCGATCCACGACAGCCAGGTCAGCTCCCGCTCCTCGAACACGAAGTCGAGGAACAACATCAACAAGAACATGCCACCGAACGCGGCAATAGCCGGGTGCGCTTGATGCAGCAGATACCCATACGAGCCAGGCTGGTTCGGGTCACCCTTCTCCAACGCCAACCGCACCGCCTCGACCGGGTTCAGCTTCGCGGTAATCCCCACGATCAGCAGCGGGAACACCAACCGCATCCCGAACACCGCGATCGCCACACCGACCGTCAGGAAGATCTTCTGCCAGAACGGACTCATCCGCACCAGGACAGTCGCGTTGACGACCGCGTTGTCGAAAGACAGCGAGACCTCCAGCACCGCTAAGATCGCCGCCAGCGCCAGCCCCGTCCCGCCCGCATACAGATAGCCGAGAACGAGGCCGACAGCGGCAACTACCAGCGAGCCGCCGAAGGTCCGCAAGAACACTAGTTATCTCCCTGGCTCAGCCGACGTTGACGCCGAAGTCGCGGGCAATCCCCGCAAGACCTGTGCTGTAGCCCTGACCCACCGCACGGAACTTCCACTCCGGGCCGTTGCGGTACAGCTCACCGAAGATCATCGCCGTCTCGGTCGAGGCGTCCTCGGTGAGGTCGTAGCGGGTGATCTCGTTGTTGTCGGCCTGGTTGACGACTCGGATGTAGGCGTTGCGCACCTGGCCGAAGGACTGACCGCGGCTCTCGGCGTCGTAGATCGACACGGTGACGACGATCTTGTCGACCTCGGCCGGCACGGCGGCGAGATTGACCTTGATGGCCTCGTCGTCGCCTTCGCCCTCGCCGGTGAGGTTGTCACCGGTGTGCTCGACCGAGCCTTCGGGGCTGGTCAGGTTGTTGAAGAAGATGAAGTGGGCGTCCGAGAGGATCTTGCCGTTCGTACCAACCATCAGGGCGGAGGCATCGAGGTCGAAGTCCGCGCCGGTGGTTGTGCGGGCGTCCCACCCAAGACCGACGAGTACGGCCGTCAGCCCGGGCGCCTCCTTCGACAGAGAGACGTTGCCGCCCTTGCTCAGGCTGACACTCATGAGTTGTGCTTCCTTTCTGGATCGGGACGAACCGGATGAACCATTTCCGACTGTAGTGGCAACGTTCCACCGGGGTTCGACAGTTCCGGGGGCCCCGGCTTTTGGGGCTCAAACCACCGATCCCCGGGCTACCGACGGCGAGCCGTCAGGCGTTGACCCCGAAGTCGCGGGCAATGCCGGTCAGTCCGGCGCTGTAGCCCTGCCCGACGGCGCGGAACTTCCACTCGTCGCCGTTGCGGTACAGCTCGCCGAACACCATCGCGGTCTCGGTGGACGCGTCCTCGGATAGGTCGTAGCGAGCCAGTTCGGCGTCGTCGGCCTGGTTGAAGACCCGGATGAACGCGTTGCGGACCTGGCCGAACGTCTGCCCGGCGGTGTCGCCGTCGTAGATCGAGACGGGGAAGACGATGCGGGCGGCCTCCGGCGGCAGGCTGGCCAGGTTCACCTTGACCTGCTCGTCGTCGCCGCCACCCTCGCCGGTCAGGTTGTCGCCGGAGTGCTGCACGGCGCCTTCGGGTGAGGTCAGGTTGTTGAAGAAGATGAAGTGCTTGTCCGAGATGACCTTGCCGTCGGCGTTGCAGACGATCGCACTCGCGTCGAGGTCGAAGGACTTGCCGTCGGTGGTGCGCGCGTCCCAACCCAGGCCGACCACGACCGCGTTCAGGCCAGGGGCTTGCTTGGTGAGCGACACGTTGCCGCCCTTGGTGAGGTTGACGCTCACGGGAACTCTCCAGGGGGTGTCACGCCGTATGGACGCATCAGACCCTAGTCTCACGGGCTGCACAGGGTTCGCACGGCGTCGGTGCGAGCAGCGGGTCAGGTGTTGCGCACGACCGCGAAGAAGTACTGGTGGTTGCCCGGGTCGTACGCCCAGCCGACCTGGATGGACTTGATGGCCGGGTCGAGCAGGTGGCCGAGTTTCTGGATCTTGATGACCGCGGCGTTGCCGTCCGGACCCGGTACCTGGCTCTCGGCCCAGCCGCCGGAGCAGTCGCTGCCATTCGTCACGGCGCACTTCTGGGCCGCAGGGGAGACCGAGCCCTGGACCGGCGGCAGGTTGTGGGCCGTGCGGTAGGCGTTGATCGCCGCAACGGCATTGCCGATGTCGTCCGGCACGACGCACGGACTGCTCGTCGGGCAGGACGCCGGTTTGGGCGCCCCGGTCGACCGGCCCGACGTGGACGGAGTGGACGACGACTTCGTCGCCGACGGGGTCTTGGTGCGCGTGCCGCTGGCTTTGGGCGTCGAGCTGCGTCCGGTGCTCCCCGTCGCCGCGCCGTCGAGGCTGCCGACACCATTGCTCTTGCCCCCGCCCGACGTGCCGAGGAAGGTGACCATCAGCGCAACGAACAGGGCGGCGACGAGGGCGAGCATGCCCAGGGCCCACGCCGCCCGCCGGCGGATGTCGGATTCGCCCGACTCGGCCGGGAACTCGTCAGTCACGCTTGTGCCCCCGTCCCGTCAACG
>JAOPVG010000275.1 GCA_025966255.1 Jatrophihabitans sp. | reverse complement strand
TCCACTGTCGCCCGCATCGAGGCGAGCAGCACCGAGCCGAAGGTCGCGACGTTCGCGCAACTGATGAGCTCGGTCGGCTATGAGCTGGTCCTGGCCGACCGCTGGTGCCGGCTGCTGACGGTGGACGACGACCACGACCGCCTCATCGACCGGGCGGCTCGGCGATTCCCGGCTCATCTGAGCTCCGGGCGCACGCCGCACATCGCCGACCTCGGCCGTACCTGGTGGGGCTGGCATCACATCGCCTGGTGGCCGACGGACAAGGTCGTGCCCAGTCACACCTACTGGCGGCGGTATGAACCGCCGCAGATAGGGGAGGGCTGGGCTCAGGAGGTCTGGGACGACGCCACGTAGAAGCTCACACCCCGATCGGGTGCCAGACCGTCTTCGTCTCGACGAACGCGTTCAGCCGGGACAGGCCGGGCTCGGCCGACCAGTCGTCGCTGGTCCCCGGCGCGGCACGCGGCACGTAGACCCGCTTGACGTTGTCAGCGGCCTTCACCTGCAGTTCGGCCCGCGCGGCCAGGGCGGCGCCGGTCAGGTCGATGGCATTGACGTCGCGGTGTCCGGCCAGCCACGGCGCGAGCTCGTCGGTGAATCCGGTCAGCAGGTTCACCACACCGCCGGGCAGGTCCGAGGTGGCCAGCACCTCGGTCAGCGACACCGCCGGCAGCGGGTGCTGCTGGGACGCCACGACGACCGCCGTGTTGCCGGTCGTCAGGACGGGGGCGAGCACCGAGATGAGTCCGAGCAGGCTGGAGTCCTGCGGCGCGAGTACCGCAACCACGCCCGTCGGCTCAGGCAGGGTGAAGTTGAAGTACGGGCCGGCCACCGGGTTCGTCGAGCCCACGACCTGCGCGTACTTGTCCGTCCAGCCCGCGTAGTACACCCAGCGGTCGATCGCCTCGTCGACCTGGGCGGCAGCGCGCTTGGGCGTCGTGCCCTCGGCCGCCGCCACCTCGGCGGCGAACTGCTCGCGTCGCCCCTCGAGCATCTCGGCGACCCGATAGAGCACCTGCCCACGGTTGTACGCCGTCGCCGTCGACCACTTCCCGAACGCGGAGCGCGCCGCGACCACCGCGTCGCGGACGTCCTTGCGCGAGGCCTGCGCGGCGTGCGCGAGCAGGTCGCCCTTGGCCGAGGTGACCGGGTAGGAACGGCCGGACTCCGAGCGGGGGAACGCCCCGCCGATGTACAGCTTGTACGTCTTGCGCACGTCGAGGCGCTGCGCTGTCGGCTCGCTCCGCGAGCGTCGCTCGTCAGACATCGAGGGCCCTACACATCTAAATACGCCTCCAGGCCGTGCCGGCCGCCTTCTCGTCCGAAGCCGGATTCCTTGTACCCGCCGAACGGTGCTGTCGGGTCGAAGCGGTTGAACGTGTTCGCCCACACGACCCCGGCCCGCAGGCGGTTCGCCATCGACAGGATGCGCGATCCCTTCTCGGTCCAGACCCCGGCCGACAGCCCGTACGGCGTGTTGTTGGCCTTGGCCACGGCTTCGTCCGGCGTGCGGAAGGTGAGGACGGACAGCACCGGCCCGAAGATCTCCTCCTGCGCGATGCGATGCGCCTGCGAGACATCGGTGAAGACGGTGGGCGCGAACCAGAAACCGCGCTCGGGCAGGTCGCACGGCGGCGACCAGCGGGTGGCGCCCTCGGCCTCGCCCGCGTCGGTCAGCTCGCGGATGCGGGCCAGCTGGGCCGCGGAGTTGATGGCGCCGACGTCGGTGTTCTTGTCCAGCGGAGGTCCGACCCGCAGCGTGGTCAGCCGCCGCTGGAGCGCGGCGATCAGCTCGTCCGCGATCGTTTCCTGGACGAGCAGCCGCGAACCGGCGCAGCAGACCTGCCCCTGGTTGAAGAAGATCCCGTTGACGATCCCCTCCACAGCCTGGTCGAGCGGAGCGTCGTCGAACACGATGTTCGCGGCCTTGCCGCCCAGCTCGAGCGTCAGCCGCTTGCCCGTGCCGGCCGTCGTCCGCTGGATGATCTTGCCGACCTCGGTGGAGCCGGTGAAGGCGATCTTGTCGATGTCGGGATGCTCGACGATCGCCTGCCCGATCGACGGACCGCCGGCCAGCACGTTCACGACACCGGGCGGCAGGTCGGCCTCGGCGATGATCTCGGCGAGCACCAGGGCGCTCAGCGGCGTCGTCTCGGCCGGCTTGAGGACCACAGCGTTTCCGGTGGCCAGGGCGGGCGCGATCTTCCAGGCCGCCATGAGCAGCGGGAAGTTCCACGGGATGATCTGGCCGGCGACGCCGATCGGGCGCGGCGCCGGACCGTGGCCGGCGTAGCCGAGCTTGTCGGCCCAGCCGGCGTAGTAGAAGAAGTGCGCGGCCGCGGTCGGAATGTCGACGTCGCGCGATTCCCGGATCGGCTTGCCGTTGTCGAGCGATTCGAGGACGGCCAACTCCCGGCCACGCTCCTGGATGGCCCGCGCGATCCGGAACAGGTACTTGCCGCGCTCTGCGCCGGACATCGCCGACCACGGACCGTCGAAGGCCTTACGGGCGGCCTTGACCGCATCGTCGACGTCGGATGGGCCGGCCTCGGCCACCTCGGCCAGCGGCTCTTCGTCGGCCGGGTTGATGGTCTTGATCGCCTCGCCCGTGCCGTCGCGGAACTTGCCGTTGACGAAGATCTGGTAGCTCGGCTTGAGCCGGGCGATCTCGCGCGACTCGGGCGCCGGCGCGTATTCGAAGGCTGGCATCAGTCCACCGTCACGTAGTCGGGGCCGTCGTAGTTGCCGGTCGTGAGCTTGTGCCGCTGCTGCAGCAGGTCGTTGAGCAGGCTGGACGCCCCGAACCGGAACAGGCTCGGCGTCAGCCACGAGTCGCCGACGACCTCGTTGACCATGACGAGGTAGCGCACGGCCTCCTTGGTCGTCCGGATGCCGCCGGCCAGCTTCACGCCCCGCAGGTCTCCGGTGATGGCGGCGAAGTCACGCACCGCCTCGAGCATGACCAGGGCGACGGGCGGAGTCGCCGCCGGCGTCACCTTGCCCGTCGACGTCTTGATGAAGTCGCCCCCGGCGATCAGCGCGAGCCAGGACGCGCGCCGGGCGTTGTCCAGCGTGGCCAGCTCCCCGGTCTCGAGAATGACCTTGAGGTGGGCCGGACCGGCGGCCGCCTTCGTCGCGACGATCTCGTCGTAGACCTGCAGGTAACGCCCGGCGAGGAAGGCGCCGCGGTCGATCACCATGTCGATCTCGGTGGCGCCGGCGGCCACGGCGTCGCGGACGTCGTGCAGCTTGGTCTCCAGTGACGCGCGCCCAGAGGGGAAGGCCGTCGCAACGGAGGCGATCTGCACCGAGGTACCGCTCAGGGCGTCCACCGCCGTGGCGACAAGGTCCGGGTAGACGCACACCGCTGCCGCGGCCGGGGCGGAGGCATCAGTGGGATCCGGGCGCGCGGCCTTGGCGCAGAGCGACCGCACCTTGCCGGGGGTATCCGCACCTTCCAGCGTGGTGAGGTCGACCATGCTGATCGCGGTGTCGATCGCCCACGCCTTCGCCGTGGTCTTGATGCTGCGGGTCGCGAGGGCCGCCGCCCGGCCCTCGGCGCCGACCTGGTCGACGCCGGGCAGCCCGTGCAGGAAGCGCCGCAGGGCCGCGTCGTCGCGGGTCACGCTGGTGAACTCGGCGGCCCCGGCGCGGCCGATCTCAGGACTGGCAAGGGTCGTCATTTGGACCAGTCTAGGAGCCCGTCGAGCCCGTGCGCAGGGCCGTTCCTGGCGGGTTCGGCCGCCGCTAGGGTCGGACGATGAGCGAGCGTCAGCGAGTGAACCAGAGGCATCGGGCCGCGAGGCCACT
>JAOPVG010000266.1 GCA_025966255.1 Jatrophihabitans sp. | reverse complement strand
CCGTCATGACAGCGGCCAGAGCGGACGTCGTCGGGCCTGATCGGAGGGGCGTTCCCACCACGCCTTTTCGCCGTCCGCACGAGCGTCCACGCGGTGGCCGCTCGGTTTACCGCCACCGCCGACAAGGAAAGTGACGAGGCGCCGGGCGACCGGCGATCGGGCTGTGCGCCACGCACTCCTGTCCTCGTAGGGCCAGGCGTAGGCCGGCACGTTGTCGTGCACGAGGTCGAGTACGCGCGGCTCGTCCAGCACGGCGGCGGCGTAAGCGTAGACGTCCACTGTCGAGGGCAGGATCAAGCCGTAGTCGATGATTCGGCTGATGTAGTTCTCCTCGGCGATCAGTTGGTCGACCGTGAGCTCGGTGAGCGGGTATCGGTCGGGCAACACGTTGCGCAAGGAAAGGAACAGGTCCGCGCCGCGCCAGCGCGGATCGGCGAGCAGGGGCGCAATGGCTCGACCGTGCCGCACTGCGAGGCGCGGTGCCGCGAGCAGCGCGTGCGCGAACAGCACCCGAACCAGCGCGACGTCCATGAAGAATCGTTCAAGCGGATGCTCCTGCTGCGCGAGGTCGCGGTGGTCCAGATAGCCGGCGACGATGCTCGCGTTGTGGGCCCGGTACCACTCTGGCGATGATGGCCGGCGGAGGAAGCTGACCCATTGCACGACGCTCGGTCGACTCACCGGTCCCGGTCGTCCCGCGACGAGTGACGCGGCCTCCCAGGTATCTCGCAGCAATCCCTCGTTGACGGCCCGCCACCAGGGGCTGCCCGGCTGATCATCGGTCGGGGCGGCCAGCACACCGCGGGCGATTTGCCAACGCATGAACGCGGCGACCGCGCGGCCATAGGAACGGATGCTGCGCTCGCCGACTTGTCGGTCGTAGAACCGCAGCGCGAGTTCGAGCCGACGGGCGGGGTGATCACGTACCTCGGCGACCAGCGCAGCGGCATCGTCGGCGGCCGTTCCAGTCACGACGGTGGCTCGTGCCGGCGGGCTGTCGTCCTGGCATCGCTTCGGCTTCGGAAGTGTCGGTCGAGCTCATTGGCGTAGGTCCTGCCGAGCGTGGCCCCGTTCCCGGCGATCCACTCGAGCGCGGAGGTGACCCCGGTCGGCGGGCCGTCGGTGTCGGCCAGCCCATCGGCCATCGCGCGGTACTCGTCTGTAGTAAGCAGGCGGTCGCGCAGCACGAGCCCGAGCGCCGTCGCGAACAGTGGGATGGCGGGGCCTGGTACCCGGACCAGCAGCGAATGGCTTCTGACCGATGTTCTGATCGCCCGCACCAGCTCGATGAAGGTCGGCCGGTCCGGGCCCACCGCATCGAGAACCTGGTTGCCCTGGGCCCGGCCCGCAGTGACCGCCAACTGCGCGAGGTCGTCTACGTGGATCGGGCGCACTCGGTACTGACCGGATCCACCGATGGCGAAGACCGGGAACCTGCGGAGCAGCCAGGCGATGTTGTTGAGCAGGACGCCATCCCCACCGAAGAGCACCGAGGGCCGCAATATCGTGTGCGGTATGCCGCCGTCGCCGAGAGCCTGCTCGACTGCTGCCTTGCCGCGGAAGTACGGGTAGGGCGAGCTGAGATTCGGATGCGTGATGGACACGTGGACGATCCGCTGCACGCTCGCCTGACTCGCGGCCTCGAACAGTCTGCGCGAGTTGGTCACCGCGACGGCATGATCGACCGCACCGCGGGCAAACCGAACCCAGTAGGTGTTGTACAGCGTCGTCGCACCGCGCAACGCATCGACCAGACCAGCCTGGTCGGTGAAGTCCAGCGGCCGGGCCTCGATCGGCGACCCCGAGCCGGCGGAATGGTTGGTGAGCGTGCGGACGCGGTGCCCGACTGCCATCAGCTCACGAGCGATCGCCGCGCCTGAGTACCCGAACGCGCCGGTGACGACATCCTGCTGCCCGGCTCCGGTCTTTCGCGCGCTCATGCCGTGACCATCCGGACGACGTCGGTCGCGTTACCCATCTCGCCCCGGCCCGACGCCCGATGGTGATCATTGCTGAGCGCCCGAAGCCACTGGGCGAGATCGGTACTCCCTGCGCCGCGACGCCGAGCCGCGCTCGCAGCACATCCCATTGGTCGCACCAACAGGGCCCTTCTGGATGAGACTGAGTTATCCATTTGCTGTGCTTTCCCCTTCGGTGGAATACCGAATGCCAATTCGGCTGCCTTGCACCATTCAATACGCCACCGAATAAAATTCAGTTCGGTGGATCGCTATGCAATACGTCACCGGCGATTCCTGGTCGGCGAGGGAATTCATTTTCGGCACCCGCGACGTGATCGGCATCCTCTGGGTACCTCGGGGCCATCTGACCGAGTTGTCTGCTCGGCCTGGGCCGGGCAGGTCTGTGCGGTCGGAGCATCCGGCCCGCCGCGGGCACTCCGCTGAATCGCCGATTGCTGCTACGCGACGATCGAGGGGCTCGGCTGCGCCAACTGCCGCCGCACCAGTGGGCGGACCATTTTCTCCAGTCGGCTGGAAGGCGGCACCCCCAACTCAGCCAGGACGCGACCGCGGTAGGCCTCGTACTCGCGCAGCGCCCCGCTGAAGTCGCCGTCCGCGATCTCGGCCCGGACGAGTGAGCGGATGGCCGGTTCGTGCAACGGTTCGAGCGACACCGCGGCGGATGCGGCGACGAGTGCCTCGGGCGCCTCACCGAGATCGACCAGGAGGTCGGCGAGGAGGTGCAGCGCCCGTAAGCGGAGCTGGGCCAGCCGGGCGCGCTCGTAGATCACCCAGTCGTCGTACCAACCGGGGAGCAGGTCACCGTGCAGGAGCACCGGCAGGCTGCGCAGGCAGGCGCCGCGGTCCATCGTGTCGCCACCCGGGCGACACCCGATGATGTGGAACGCACAGCGGGTGAAGGCATCGACGTCGAGGCGAAGCGGGCCGGCGAGGCGCAGGGTCGTGCGGTCGCTGCCGAGCACGCCGGGAGCCTCCCGGTGGGTCTGCCACACCGCGGCGCGCAGGTTTCCGGTGGCGCGCCGCTCGGTGCTCTCTGGCCACAGCACTCCGGCGACGTAACCGCGCGGTCGGCTTCCCTGCAGCGCGAGCAGCGTGATGAGGCGTTGCTCGCGGCGGTGGAGATGTACGTCGGTACGTCCGCGCCGCAACTGCCAGGAGTCGAACAACGCGAGGTTCCAGGGCGTTGGCCTTGCACGGGTACGCGCACGTTGCGTTGGAGCCATATCGATCCCCCCGGATTTGCTCTGGGTCCGGTGCGCTG
>JAOPVG010000257.1 GCA_025966255.1 Jatrophihabitans sp. | reverse complement strand
CGATGATCGCAGAGCGGGCTGAGTACTGCCTGCGCGCGCCTGCGGCTCGCCGGGCGGCGCGGTCGATGTCGCGACCCACAGCCGAGGCCAGTTCGAGGCCGACCTACCGTTGCCGTCGCCGTCGCCGTCGCCGCGTCAGGTGTTCGCCGTCGCGCTCAACTACGCCCGGCACGCGGCCGAGGCCGGTTACGCCAAACCGACCTTCCCGCTGGTGTTCACGAAGTTCCCCTCCTGCCTCGCCGGGCCGCGCAACGACGTAACTCTGCCCGGCGACAGCGTCGATTGGGAGGTTGAGCTCGTCGTCGTGATGGGCTGGCCGGCGATCTGATCTTCACCGGCACGCCCGAGGGCACCGGGCGCGGGCCAGGTCCGTGGCGCGAATGAACGGGGCGTCCGACCGACCGGCAACCACAACCGACGCAGACCGGGCCGCGACTCCGGCGGTCGCGCCGACGTGACGTCGTGGACGTGGGCGAGCACGATGCGTTCCACGTCCTCGGTCCGACGGCCGAGCGCGGCTGTACGTCCACATCGGCGATCGTCCTTCTGATCTTCCGTGCAAGCAGCGCGGGGACCAGCATGTTCGCCCAGGGCAGCTGGATCAGCGCCCATTCACCCTGATGAGGGTGGGTGCAGACCCCGCTTGGCCAGCAGGAGGATCTCAGGCGCGGTCCGCCGAATCTGCGCCTCTCGGCGCGCTTCGTGAGCCCCGAAGCCGGAATCCCCGTGCGGTCCGGCCAGTACCGACGTGGCTTCGGCGTACGCGGCCATCCAGTACTTCCAGCCGTCTTCGTCGTCGGGTCCGGTCGGGGATGCGCCGATGCGGCGCGGGCCGGGAAGGCGAGGGTCGGGCGGCACGCTCGCGAGCAGGTAATGGCGCAGTTCGTCGACGTCGTGCCACAGCACTTGGCCGTACTCACACGCCTTCTCGAACTCCTGCTCGAGCAGGTGCACCTTGCCGGCGTCGTCCCTGGCAGCCAGCTCCGCCTTCAGCTCCGGCCGGTCGGCTTGCAGCACCCCGGGCATCGGCAGTGGTATCGGTGTCGCCTCCATGCCGTGCCCCTTCCGTCACGACCGACGATCGCCGATGGCGGACTACGGATCTTGGGCCTCAGGGTCGCATTTCCGCACC
The DNA here is from genome assembly GCA_025966255.1 of Jatrophihabitans sp. GTDB lineage: Bacteria > Actinomycetota > Actinomycetes > Mycobacteriales > Jatrophihabitantaceae > Jatrophihabitans. The sequence goes on along the minus strand of JAOPVG010000257.1, from coordinate 4,006 downwards.
TAGGTTCACCACCGGAGGTCCACGCGCCGGCGCCGTCCCGTAACGCCTCAGCCGGTCACGGTGAACGACCGCTCGAGCGTCGCGGTGGACGAGTCACCGGCGTAGAGATCTATCTGGCCCGGCTCAACGACGAACTTGCCTCGGTTGTCGTAGAAGCCGAAGTCCGCCTTTCCGATCGTGAACGTCACGGTCTTCGACTGGCCCGGTGCCAGTGAGACCCGCTCGAACGCACGCAGTCGGCGGACCGGCTGCGAGATGCTGGCGACCGGGTCGTGTAGGTACAGCTGCGCGACGTCGTCGCCGGCCCGCTGTCCGGTGTTGGTTACCGTCATCGAGGCGCGCACCGTGCCCGAGGCGCCGACGCTCGACCTGTTCAGCTGGAGATTGGACACGCTGAACGTCGTATAGCTCAGCCCGTACCCGAACGGGTAGAGCGGATCGCAGCTACGCAGGTCGCGGTAGCGCGACACGTACTTCTGCGTCACGTCGCACGGACGTCCGGTCGGCTCGTGGTTGTAATAGATCGGCACCTGGCCGAGCCGCTGTGGGAACGACACCGGCAGCTTGCCGCCCGGATTCACCTTCCCGAACAGCACGTCCGCCACGGCGTTACCCGCCTCGATGCCGGGGAACCACGCTTCGAGTATCGCCGGCGAACTGGCGTCGACGGCGGACAGCGTGAGCGGACGGCCGTTGAACAGGACGACGACGAACGGCTTGCCCGTCGCCTTCACCTGGTCGATGAGCTCCTGCTGCTTGCCGGGCAGGTCGATCACCGAGCGGGAGGCGGCCTCGCCGCTCATCCCGCGCGATTCACCGAGGGCGAGCACGACTTGTTGCGCGTTGTTCGCGGCGGTCACCGCCGCGGCGAACCCGGCATCGGACCCACACTCGTCGGCCGGCGTGTTGTTCGGCGGGTCGACGTCGTTGATCGTGCAGCCCTGCGTGAAAGTCGTGTTCGGGTTCTGGGCCTTGATGCCGTCGTAGACGCTCACCGCGTCCTGGTCGCGACCCTGGCCCCACCACGGGCCGAGCATGTCGTGCTGATCGTTGCCGAGCGGGCCGATGACGGCGGTCGACTTCGTCGGATCCAGGGGCAGCGTCCCGCCGTTGTTCTTCAGCAACACCATCGACTTGCCGGCCGCTAGCCGGGCAGCAGCACGGTCGTCGGTCGTCACGAAACTGGACGGGTCGGTGGCCTTCGCCTGGTCAACATAGGGGTGGTCGAACAGGCCGGCCCGGAACTTGACCCGCAGGATGCGGCGCACCGCGTCGTTGAGCCGCGTCACGGAGATGCGGTGCTGAGCGAGCAGTTGCTGGCCGTAGTCGCGGATGGTCGTGCTCACCATCTCGGAGTCGGTTCCGGCGTTGAGCGCGTTTGCGCCGGCCTGCGGTCCGTCTGCCGCTGTGCCGTGACCACACGGTCCGCCCGCAGGCAAGACACCCGGGCAGGCGCGGGTCTCGGTCACCGCGGTGTAGTCACTTTCGATGAAGCCGTCGAACCCCCATTCCTTCTTGAGGATGTCGGTCTCGGTGTACTGGTTCGCGCAGCCCGGCACGCCGTTGATGGCGTTGAACGAGCACATCACGGTGCCGGCGCCGGCCTGGACGGCCGCCTTGAAGGGCGGCAGGTAGATGTTGCGCAGCCGCTGCTCGGACAGGTCGGTCGTGTTGTAGTCCCGGCCGCCTTCGGGCTGGCCGTAGGCGACGTAGTGCTTCGGGCTGGTGACGACCTTGTTGGGCGCGCTGTAGTTGTTGCCCTGTGCGCCACGCACGCGGGCAACGCCCATGACCGAGCCGAGGTAGGGGTCCTCGCCGTTGCCCTCGACGATGCGTCCCCAGCGGGGTTCGTGCGAGACGTCGAGCATCGGGCTGTAGACCTGCTTGATGCCCACGGTGGCTGACTCGCGGGCCCCGATGGCTGCGTCGGTGCGGGGCACATTGGGGTCGAACGAACTCGCCGCGCCGAGCGGAACCGGGAAGATCGTGCGATAGCCATGGATCGTGTCGTAGGCGAAAAGGATCGGGATGTGCAGCCGCGACTGCTTGACCGCGATCTGCTGGAAGTGGTTGATCTTCGCCGGATCCACCAGGCTGAACACGCCGCCGACCCCGGCCTTGGCGTCCGCGTCCGTGATCTGCCCGTCGGACAACAGTTGCACCTGCTGCAGCTTCTCCTGCGTCGTCATCTGGGCCAACAGCGCGTCGATCTTGTGTTCGACGACCGAGCCCGGCGAGCTGCCCGCTGCTGCGCTGTGCGCGGGATTGGTCGCGGCGCTCGCTGCCACCCCGATTCCGGTGATTGTGGCGGCCGTGGTCAAGGCCGTCGCGACAATCAGGACCGTCCTTCGCTTCATGGCAACTCTCCGGTCTCTCGAACCGCACGTTCCAACGGGGGATTTCTGACCCTATGAATGCCCTATGAAGGAGGGTCCGAAACATGTTTCTGGGCCGATTTGTCGCTCGCGCAAATGTTCACCTGACCGCAGGCACCGGCGGCGGGGCAAGGGTTGCTTGAGCCCGCCGGCCGGCAGATGGCTTGCGGGCCGACCGGCCACTACGCGGGAATACCGGAGGGTCCCTCCACCTTCGCCATTTAACGGCCGAAGGGTGGACGAGGTGACCGCTGTCGATTTGCTCGCCGAGCCAGCACTCTCGCGCCGGGTCGTAGCCAAGCCCCGGCTGGGGCGCCGGGCCAGGTGGAGGCTGGTCGCGTTCGCTGGGCTGGGCGCGGCACTGGTCGTCGAGGCTGCCTTGGCCAGCCCGTATATCGAGCGAGCGACGTCGGCAATTGATCGCGCCGACCTCAGATGGCTGGCCCTGGCCGTGCTCACCGAACTGATTTCGATGGGGGCGTTCGCGCGCCTGCAGGGACGCATGCTCTCTGCCGCCGGGAAGAGGATCCCGGCTCGCCGGATGGCAAGCCTCACGTACGCCGCAAATGCCGTGGGTGCAAGCCTTCCCGGCGGCACAGTCCTGTCGGCCGGGTACGTGTTCAAGCACTTGCGATCCTGGGGGACCACGGGTTCCGCCGCCGGGTTTGCGATCGTCGCCTCGGGCGTGCTCAGCACCGTGTCGTTCGCGATGCTGGCCGTGGTGGGCGCAGTGTTTGCCGGGGACGGCGGCCTCAGTTCCGTCCTCGTGGTTGCCGGCTTCATCGTTCTTGCGACCGCGGCGCTGATGACTCGTCGACACCACCGGCTGGACCTGCTGTTCCGGGTCGGCAGCCGGGGCCTGGTGCGGATGAACCGGATCATGCATCGGTCGGCGAATGCCGGAGTCCCGAGACTCGAACGGATCTTCCTCGATCTGACCTCGATCAAGCCGCGCAACCGCGACTGGCTGGCGGGGCTGAGTCTTGCGAGTCTGAACTGGGTTGCCGACCTCGCCTGCCTGATCGCCTGCTCACGCGCCATCGGTGCATCCGGATCGACGTCCATGCTCCTTCTGGGCGCCTACCTCGCCGGAATGAGCGTGTCCAGCATCTCGCCGTTGCCGGGCGGGCTGGGAGTAGTCGACGCCGCGATGGTCCTCGCAATGACCGATGGTGGCGTCAGCGCCGTGTCAGCCACGGGTGCAGTGCTCCTCTACCGGCTCTTCAGCTTGGTGATGGTGGTCGCTCTGGGTTGGTTGGCCTGGAGTGCGACTTGGTTCGCCGACCGTCGCCACGAGCGCTCCGAGCAGTCGACGGCCCAGCTGACCCCACCAGCACCGACCGCGGTGGAGCCCAGCCATGACACGACCGCGGAGGTGATCGGCACCGCGATCATCAAGACGGCATAGTCAGCACCAACGAAGAGCAACACTCCTACCGCACCCACAGTTGGTCGAGCAGCACCTGGCCGCCCTGGGCCTGGTAGTTCCCCACGCGGGCCGCAGTGAGGTCAACGTACGTCGGGGTGAACAGTGGCACCCACGAAGCGTTGTCCGTGATCTCGCGATCGAGAGCCTCGGCGAGCTGCGCACTTCCTAGGGACAGTACGGCCGGTATCCCGAGACCGTCGGC
>JAOPVG010000241.1 GCA_025966255.1 Jatrophihabitans sp. | reverse complement strand
TGCTCCGCTGCGGAGACGAAGTAGGCGTCAACGGCCTGTACGTGACGGGGGTCGGGCTCGCCCCGCCAGCGGGTCATGAACCGCTCGACGATCGTCGAACACTGGTCGATGCGCGACTGCGGGACGGCCGGCGTGGCCAATCCACGGGCCGACTGCGCCGCGTAGGACAGCGCCATGACAGCCGCGCGGGCCAACTGCTCGCGCGCCTCCTCGTCACTGATGTCGAGCAGCGGCCGGTAGCCCCAGACCGGCGAGAGCATCGCCAGCGCGGCCTGCACGTCGACGCGCACGTCGCCGGTGTGAACCGGGATCGGGAAGGGCTCCGCGGGCGGGAGGCCCGGGCCGAACTTGCCGTCGACGAGCAGCGCCCAGACATTGCCGAAGGTCACGTGGCTGGCAAGGTCCTCGATGTTGACGCCGCGATATCGCAGCGCCCCGCCGTCCTTGTCCGGCTCGGCGATCTCGGTCTCGAAAGCGATCACACCTTCGAGGCCCGGGCTGTAGTCGTCTGCCATAGACGTGCTCCGATCGGGGTAGTTCGGACTGCGGACGCTGGTACGTGGTGGTGCTCAGCCGGGTGAGTGGGTCGGACTCACTCTCCATTCTGCTCACACCCCGGAGGGCGCTTCGCGGGAGGTGCGAAGATTGTGCCGATGACCGATCCTGCGGGCCTGCGCCGCGGCTATGCCAGGGGCTCCCTCGACGAAGACACCGTCGCGGCCACCTGGCTGGAGCAGCTTCAGCGCTGGTTCGCCGACGCCGCGGCCGACCCCGCCGTCGTCGAGGCCAATGCGATCCAACTGGCCACGGCCGACGCCACTGGGCGGCCCGCCGTGCGCACCGTCCTCGCCAAGGGCATCGACGAACGCGGCATCGTGTTCTACACGAACTATGAATCGGCGAAGGCCGAGGATCTCGACGCCAACCCGTTCGGCGCGGCCGTGTTCGCGTGGCTGCCGCACGAACGACAGGTGCGGATCGCCGGGCCGGTCACGAAGGTCGACCGGGCCGAGACGGAGGCCTACTTCGCCACCCGCCCGCGGGAGTCGCAGATCGGGGCGTGGGCCTCGCCGCAGTCGCAGGTGGTGGCGTCCCGCGGGGCGCTCGATCAGATCGTCGCGGAGACCGAAGAGCGCTTCGCGGGCGTCGACATCCCGCCGCCCCCGCACTGGGGCGGCTACCGGATCACGCCGGAGTCGGTCGAGTTCTGGCAGGGCCGGCACGGGCGGTTGCACGACCGCATCCGGTACCGCCGCGACGGAACTGACGGCTGGTGCCGGGAGCGTCTAGCCCCGTGAGCGAGCGCGGCGAGCGAACCCCTCCCGAAGTTGTCCGCCTGTCGTCACGTGATGACGACGCCGAGGGCGGACAACCCGAAGCGATCCCGGAAGTTGTCCACCCCTCCGCGCTCGATACCGACGCGACAGGCGGACAAGTCGGGGAGGCGCCCCGGGCCTTGCGCGACCTGCTCAAGCGGCACGCGGTGGACACGCGGCCGCTCGCGATCCCGGCCTACAAGCGCCTGCTCATCGGGCAGGGCACGTCGTTCGTCGGCTCGATGCTCACCCAGGTGGCCGTACCGGTGCAGGTGTACGCGCTCACCGGCTCGTCGCTGTACGTCGGCCTGGTCGGGCTGGCCGGCCTCGTGCCCATCGTCGTCTTCGGCTTGTACGGCGGGGCGATCGCCGATGCCGTCGACCGGCGCACTCTCTACTTTTTCTCTTCCCTCGGGACCTGGGCGATCACGCTCGCGCTGCTGTTCCAGACCCTGTTCAGCGTGGGCAACGTGTGGCTGATCCTGGTACTGGTCGGCGTGCAGTCGGCTGCCTTCGCGATCGCATCCTCGGCCCGCGGCGCAATCATTCCGCGACTCGTCCCGCCCGACCTCGTGGCCGCGGCCAACACGCTGAACTTCACCGTCGGAAACGTCGGGCAGGTGATCGGCCCGCTGCTCGCCGGCTTCCTGGTCACCCTCCCGCGCGGCTTCGACTACGCCTACGGCCTGGACGCGCTGCTGTTCACGACCGCGCTCTACTCAGTGCTGAAACTGCCCTCGGTCCGGCCCGACGGCGCCGGCCAGAAGCTCGGGCTGCGCTCGGTGGCCGACGGGCTGGCCTTCATCGCGACCCGTCCGGTGCTGATGATGTCCTTCGCCGTCGACATCGCCGCCATGGTGCTGGCCATGCCCCGTGCGCTGTTCCCCGCCGTCGCCGACACCCGCTTCCACGGCAACGTCGGGCCGCTCTACGCCGCCATCGCCATCGGTTCGGTGCTCGCCGGGCTGTCGAGCGGGTGGATCGGGCGGGTGCGCCGGCAGGGCCGAGCGCTGGTGTTCGCGATCATCACCTGGGGCGCGGCAGTGGCGCTGTCCGGCCTGGCCCATCAGCTCTGGCTCGTGGTCGCGCTGCTGGCCCTGGCCGGCGGGGCCGACCTGATCAGCGCGGTCTACCGGCAGACGATCTTGCAGACCTACGCCCCGGACGAGATGCGGGGCCGGATGCAGGGCGTGTTCATCGCCGTCGTGGCCGGCGGCCCGCGCCTCGGCGATCTGCGGGCCGGTGGCACGGCGGCGGCGACGAGCCCCACCTTCTCCTGGGTCGGTGGCGGCCTTGCGTGCATGCTCGTCGTCGCGGTGGTCGGTGGGCTGGTACGCCCGTTCTGGCGCTACGACGCCCGCGAGGCGCATCCCGAGAGGATCGTCGGCGGCTAGCGTCTCGAAGGAGCGTCCGAACGAGATGAAGGTGCGGCCATGGCTCTGAGCGGGAAGCAGTACACGATCACCGCCGGCGATCACGCCGCGACCATCGTCGAGGTCGGCGCCGGACTGCAGCGCTACGCCGTCGGTGGCGTCGACGTCACCTGCAGCTACGGCGACGACATCGTCGCGCCCCGGTGCTGCGGCACGACGCTCGTGCCCTGGCCGAACCGGATCCGCGGCGGCCGCTACACGTTCGAGGGCACCGCCCAGCAACTCGCCCTGACCGAGCCGGCGGCCGGCAACGCGATCCACGGGCTCGGTCGGTGGGCCCGCTGGCCGAAGGTGCGGCAGACGGCGGAGGCGGTGACACTGCGCCTCGACGTGGTGCCCCAGAACGGCTATCCCTTCGAGGTCCGTACCGAGGTCACCTACTCCTTACACCCCGAGCTCGGCCTGATGGTGACGCTCGGCGCGCGCAACAACGGCCCGACCCGGGCCCCGTTCGGCGCCGGCTCGCACCCCTATCTCGCGACTCGCGGCCCCGCGCTCGCCGACGTCACGTTGCAGCTCCCGGCCCGGGAGGCACTGGTCGTCGACGACAAGCAGGTACCGGTGGGAGCGCGCAATCTGACGGGCAAGGACGACTTCCGGCGTGGCCGCCGGCTGCGTGCGCGGCGCTTCGACGACGGCTTCACCGGGCTCGTCACCGACGGTGGCCGCGGCGTCGCCGAGGTGCGCACCCGATCCGGCGGCGCGCAGCTGTGGTTCGACGAGACGTTCGAGTTCCTGCAGGTGTTCACGCTCGACCATCTGACCAACGGGCAGCCTGGCATCGCGATCGAGCCGATGACCTGCGCGCCGAACGCCTTCAACTCCGGTGCCGGGCTGATCGTGCTCGAGCCCGGCGGCGCCTGGGCCGGCAGCTGGGGCATCACCCCGATCTAGTGGAGTGACG
>JAOPVG010000240.1 GCA_025966255.1 Jatrophihabitans sp. | reverse complement strand
CGGAGATCGTCGGGATCCGGCGTCCGGGTGATCAGGCCGGCTTCGTCCAGCTTGCCCACGACGCGCGAGAGCATCGTGGGGTTGATGTGCTCGAGCCGGACGAGCTCGGCCAGGCTGAGCGGGCCGTGCACGGCCACCAGGCCGAGCACCGACGCCTGAGTTGGGGTGAGCCCTCCATCGGTCGCGGAGGTGTTGAACTGCCGGGCCAAACGGCCGATGGCGCGGCGCAAGCGCACGACCTCGTCGGCATCCATGGCTTCCTCCGTGACGAATTGCATTTAGTTGCCTGCCGGCAAGCAGAGTAGCGTGGCGCGAGTGGCTGTTGCGTCGGTTGGAGCCGTATCGGCGGCCACCAGTGCAACCTTCGAACCCCAACCGCGCCGCTACCTCGTCTTTGGCGTCGTCTCGATCGCGCTGTTCATGGCCTCGGTCGACCAGACGATCGTCGCGACCGCCCTCGGCACGCTCCAGCACGATCTCCACGCGCAGGTCAACTGGAGCAGCTGGACGATCACCATCTACGCCCTGGGCCAGATCCTCGTCATGCCGCTCGCGGGCAGCATCAGCGACCAGTACGGGCGGAAGAAGGTCTTCGTCGCCGCCATCGCCCTGTTCACCGTCGCGTCGCTGTGCTGCGGGCTGGCCAATGACATCTACGTGCTCGTCGCGCTCCGCGCCGTGCAGGCGATCGGCGGTGGGGCGTTCATGCCGTCGGCCACCGGAATCGTCGCCGACCAGTTCGGGCCGGACCGCGACCGCGCCATCGGGCTGTTCACCAGCATCTTTCCGATCGGCGGCATCGTCGGCCCGATCCTCGGCGGGGTGTTCGTCACCTACTGGTCGTGGCGCGGCATCTTCCTGGTGAATGTGCCGATCGGCATCGTGCTGTTCTGTCTGGCCGTCATGCTCGTCCCAGACAGCGCGAAGCGCGCCCGCGGCCGCGTCGACGTCACGGGCATCGTCCTGCTCGGCACCGGGTTGCTCGGGGCAATGCTGGCCGTCAGCTATCTCGGCGGCGCGACGTCGTCACCGCTCTCGCCGGCGTTCGTCGGACCGCTGGCCGTCGGTCTCGTCGGGCTCGTCCTGTTCGTGCGGCACTCGGCCCGGGCTACGCATCCGTTCATTCCGCTGCGGCTGCTGCGCGGGCACGGGTTCGCGGTCATGAATCTGATCAACTTCATGTTCGGCGTGGCCATCCTGGGCTTCGGCACGCTCGTCCCGCTCTACGCCGAGCAGCGTTACGGCATCCACACGCTGGCGGCGGGAAGTCTGCTTACCGCGCGGGCTGTCGGCATGATCGCGGTGGCCGCGATCGCGGTGTTCACCTTGCGCCGCACCGGCTATCGGCCGCCGATGATTGCCGGCTTCGTCCTGGCCTCGACGGGACTGCTGCTCATGTCCGTCGCCCCGCCCGTGCTGTCGCCCTACGCGTGGCTGGCCGTCGCGGCCGGCATCACCGGCATCGGCATGGGCGTCGCAATACCGGCGACGAACAATGCGACGTTGCAACTCGCGCCGGAAAGCACAGCGGCGATCGCCGGGCTGCGCGGGATGTTCCGCCAGTCGGGCGGCATCACCGGTATCTCGATCGTCACCGCCATCATCGCGCGCAGCTCGAACCCCGGGGTTGCGCAAGCTCACGTGTTCGTCGTCCTGGCCGTGTTCCTCGTGTGTCTTATCCCGCTGGTCTTCCTCGTACCGGAGCACCGCGGCAGCTGGTAGCCGGTCAGGGCCGGTTCGGGTCGGGATGCAGCGCGACGAACAGCGACCACGCCGCCGCGGACGCGTCGTCCGGACGATTGGCGAAGTCATCGAGCAGGCTGCGCAATTGCGCGCGGAAGTCTTCCATGTCGGCGGGGGAGAGGCGCAGCCCGAGTCGGGTCGTGTCCCGGTCGTCCGGTGCTACGAGCGCGACTTCTTCCAGGAAGGTGTCGAGCATCGTGCGGTCCGATCCGGGTGTGGAGAGTTGCCACGACTTCTTGGTCGCCAGATAGGGGATCTCGCGCGCCCCGCGGGCGCCGCGCCGCTCCGGCTGCGGCTCGAGAAAGCCGGTCCGTACCAGCGTCCTCGTGTGGTGCAGGATGCTCGCCGGGTCGCGGTCGAGGATGTCGGCGATCTCCTTGTTCGTGTGCCCTTCGCCGAGGCAGATGCGCAGGATCCGCAGCCGCAGTGAGGACGCGAGCGCCCTCGCTTCCTCGTCGGTGGCGAGCCGGCGTTCGGTCATGATGAGGAGTCTAGGTAAGTGATTGACAAAACTCAATCACTCACCGACGATAGCGGTCGTGAGTGCTGTGAATCCTCCTCTTGAGCCGCGCCGGCGCGGCGGTCTCTGGCACCACCTGGACTTCCGGCGGCTGTGGATCGGGGAGACCGTCAGCCAGTTCGGCACGATGATCAGCCAGCTCGCGCTGCCGCTGGTCGCGATCCTCGTCGTGCATGCGTCGACGTTCGAGGTCGGCCTGCTCACCGCATTCGAGACGGCGGCGTTCCTCATCGTCGGACTCCCGGCCGGTGCGTGGGTCGATCGGATGCGCTTCCGCGCCGTGCTCATCGTCAACGACGTCATCCGCGCCGCGGCGTTGGGATCGGTACCGCTGGCGCAGATGATGGGCGTGCTCACAATCGGCCAGCTCTACGCGGTCGCGCTCGTCACTGGTATCAGCACGGTGTTCTTCGATGTCGCGTACCAGTCCTACCTGCCCGAACTGGTCGAGCGGACGCTGCTCGTCGAAGGAAATGCCAAGCTGCAGGCCAGCGAGTCGGTGAGCCAGATCGCCGGGCCGAGCGCGGGCGGCCTGTTGATCCAGGTGCTGACCGCTCCGTACGCGGTGCTCGTCGACGCGCTGAGCTTCCTCTGGTCGGCGGCGTGGGTGTTGTCGATCCAGGCTCGTCCCCCGAAGCCCGAGCGCAAACCCGATCGCCACCTGCGTCGCGAGATCGGCGAGGGGCTGCGCTTCGTCCTCGGCAACCGACTGTTGCGCTCGATCGCGATGTGCACCGGATCGTCGAACCTGTTCAGCTCGATGGCGCTCGCCGTGTTCTACGTGCTGCTCGCGCGCGACCTGCATCTGTCGCCCGGATGGATCGGCGCGATCATGTCCACCTCCGCGATCGGAGGCCTCGTCGGCTCCCTCGTCGCCAGTCGATTTGCGCGACGGGTGGGCCAGGGGCCGGCCATCTGGATCTCCGCCCTGTTCATCGGTCCGTGTGGTTTCGTCGCACCCTTCGTCCATCGCGACTGGACGTTGGGCCTGTTGGCGCTGGCCCAGATCGGGATGTGGATGGGGGAGGTGATCTACAACATCACGCAGGTCAGCTTCCGTCAGGGCCTGTGCCCGCCCGCGCTGCTCGGCCGGATGAACGCGACGATGCGGTTCCTGGTGTGGGGGACCATGCCGCTGGGCGGCTTCCTGGGCGGCGTACTCGGAGCGACCATCGGCGTGCGGGAAACCCTGCTGGTCGTGGCGATCGGGGGCTCGCTGGCGTTCCTGCCGGTGTATCTCTCACCGCTGCGGCGGATGCGCGAGCTGCCGGCCTTCGACGACCGCGTGCCTGCTCGCGCGGGGTGAGACCTGGAGCGCTGACGAAATGTCTCACATAGTAGGACGTCATGACCGCCACGTGGGAAGTGCGCAGCTCACTGGTCTAGGCTCCTGGCCATGAAGCTTGCGGTAATCCCGGGCGACGGCATCGGTGCCGAGGTCACTGAGCAGGCGCTGCGTGTGCTCGACGTGGTGCATCCCGACGTGCAGCCGACGGCGTTCGATCTGGGCGCCGAACGGTGGCACCGCACCGGTGAGGTGTTGCCCGACTCGGTGCTCGCCGAGATCCGCGAGCACGACGCGATCCTGCTCGGCGCGGTCGGTGATCCGACGGTGCCGTCGGGGGTGCTGGAACGGGGCCTGCTGCTGCGCCTGCGCTTCGAACTCGATCATCATGTGAACCTGCGGCCGGCCAAGCTCTACCCCGGGGTGGCCACCCCGCTCGCCGGGGAACCCGCGATCGACTTCGTCGTGGTCCGCGAGGGCACCGAGGGCCCGTACGCCGGCAACGGCGGTGTGCTGCGCAAGGGCACCCCGCACGAGATCGCCACCGAGGTCAGCGTCAACACCGCGTACGGCGTGGAACGGGTGGTGCGTGACGCGTTCGGGCGGGCGCAGGCCCGTCCGCGAAAGCACCTGACGCTCGTCCACAAGAACAACGTGCTCACCAACGCCGGTGACCTCTGGTTCCGCACCGTGGCCCGCGTCGGTGCCGAGTACCCGGACGTCAAGGTCGCCTATAACCACGTGGACGCGGCGACGATCTACCTCGTCACCGACCCCGGCCGTTACGACGTGATCGTCACCGACAACCTCTTCGGCGACATCCTCACCGACCTGGCCGCCGCCATCGCCGGTGGCATCGGGCTGGCCGCGAGCGGCAACCTCGACGTCAGCCACGCGAATCCGTCGATGTTCGAGCCCGTCCACGGCTCGGCACCCGACATCGCCGGTCAGGGTAAGGCCGACCCCACTGCGGCGGTGCTGTCCGTGGCCATGCTGCTGGCGCACGTGGGCGCGACCGACGCGGCCGCCCGGGTCGAAGCGGCAGTGGCCGCCGATCTGCAGAGCCGCGACCCGCACCGACCGGGATCGACGGCCGAGATCGGCGAGCGATTGGCGAAGGCCGCCGCGGGCTGAATCGCACGTGATCAGCGGCAGCGCTAGTCGCGTCTGCGGTTGATGTGGCACACTCGGCCCGTGCACCTCAGTTCCGTCATTATCAGTTAGCGCGTCGGTACAGCTCCACACCGACGCGCAGACCCTCCGCATTCGCGGGGGGTCTTTTGTTTGCACAACATCCCGACAGCAAGGACGAGAGCGATGCAGACCGACGAGTTCCACGTCTTCGACACCACGTTGCGCGACGGTGCCCAGCGCGAAGGAATCACCTACTCCGTCGCCGACAAGCTGGCCGTGGCGCGGCTGCTCGACCAGGTCGGCGTCGGGTTCATCGAGGGCGGCTGGCCCGGCGCCATGCCGAAGGACACCGAGTTCTTCGCCCGGGCCGCGGACGGCGAGTTGACGCTGCGCCACGCGGTGCTCGTCGCCTTCGGCGCCACCCGCAAAGCAGGCGTGCGGGTCGAGGACGACCGGCAGGTGCGGGCGCTGCTCGATTCCCGGGCGTCGGTGATCACGCTCGTCGCGAAGTCCGACGTGTGGCATGTCGAGCGCGCGTTGCGCACCACGCTGGAGGAGAACCTCGCGATGGTGCGCGACACCGTCGCGTTCCTGCGGGCCGAGGGCCGGCGCGTCTTCCTCGACTGCGAGCACTTCTTCGACGGTTACAAGCACGACCCCGACTACGGGATCCGGGTACTCGATGCGGCGGCCTCGGCCGGCGCCGACGTCGGGGTCCTGTGCGACACGAACGGCGGCATGCTCCCGATGGACGTGCACGACGTGGTGTCCGAAGTGCGTCGTCGCGCCGGCGTCCGGCTCGGTATCCACACCCAGGACGACACGGGTTGCGCGGTGGCCAACACCCTGGCCGCTGTGGATGCCGGCGCGACGCACGTCCAAGGCACCGCCAACGGCTACGGGGAGCGGGCCGGCAACGCCGACATCTTCTCGGTCATCGGCGGCCTTGTCACCAAGATGGGGCACGACGTGCTTCCCGACGGGTGCCTGCCCGAGATGATGCGGGTATCCCACGCGATCGCCGAGATCGCCAACCTCGCCCCCGACACGCATGCGCCGTACGTCGGCGCGTCGGCGTTCGCGCACAAGGCCGGGCTGCACGCGTCGGCCATCAAGGTGGCGCCCGAGCTCTACAACCACCTCGATCCGGAGATCGTCGGCAACGACCAGCGCATCCTCGTCACCGAAATGGCCGGCCGCGCCTCCATCGAGCTCAAGTCGCGCGAACTCGGCGTCGACGTCACTGACCGTCCGGAGGTAGTCAGCCGGGTCGTCGAACGGGTCAAGCAGCGCGAAGCGGACGGCTGGTCGTACGAAGCGGCCGATGCATCGTTCGAACTGCTGCTGCGCGACGAACTCGCCGGTGAAGGAGCGACGCAACCGTTCACGGTGGAGTCGTACCGCGTGATCGTCGATCGGCGCGATGACGGCGCGATGGTCAGTGAGGCCACCGTGCGGCTGACGGCGGGCGGGCGTCGGGTGATCTCGACCGAGGAGGGCAACGGGCCGGTGAACGCGCTCGACCGCGCCCTGCGCAAGGCGCTCGAACGCGCCTACCCGCAGCTGGCCAAGATCGAGCTCACCGACTACAAGGTGCGGATCATGCCCGGCCGACACGGCACCGACGCCGTCACCCGGGTGCTCATCGAGACGTCGGACCGGCAGCGGGAATGGACGACGGTCGGCGTGCACGGCAACGTGATCGAGGCGTCCTGGCTGGCGCTGCACGACGCCGTCCGCTTCGG
>JAOPVG010000450.1 GCA_025966255.1 Jatrophihabitans sp. | reverse complement strand
ACCAGCTGCGCGAGCGATTGGGCGCGGTGGCCCGCGGCGAGGCGTTCCTGCTGCAGGGCGGCGACTGCGCCGAGACGTTCGCCACCAGCTCGCAGGCCGACATCGCGGGCAAGGTGCGGGTGCTGCTGCAGATGGCGGTCGTGCTCACCTACGGCGCCTCCATGCCGGTCGTCAAGCTCGGCCGCATCGCCGGGCAGTACGCGAAGCCGCGCTCGTCGAACATCGACGCCACCGGACGCGTGTCCTACCGCGGCGACATGGTCAACGACCTCACAGGCGACCGCACGCCCGACCCCGGGCGCATTGTCCGCGCCTACTCGACGGCGGCGTCCACGCTGAACCTCCTGCGCGCGTACGCGGGCGGTGGGCTCGCCTCGCTCGATCGGGTGCACGCCTGGAACACCGCGTTCGCCCGCAGCACCGACACCGGGTCGCGCTACGACAAGCTCGCCTCCGAGATCGACCGCGCCGTGCGGTTCATGCGGGCCTGCGGGGTGCACGACTCGGCCCTCGAGGGCGTCGAGCTCTACGCATCGCACGAGGCGCTCATCCTCGAGTACGAGCGCGCACTGACTCGCATCGACGACGGCCGCGCGTACGACCTGTCCGCACACTTCGTCTGGGTGGGTGAGCGCACTCGGCAGATGGACGGCGCGCATCTCGACTTCGTCTCGCGCATCGCCAATCCGATCGGGGTGAAGCTGGGACCGACGACGACGCCGGAGTTCGCGGCCGAACTTGTCGAGCGGCTCGACCCGGACAACTCGCCGGGTCGGCTCACGCTGATCAGCCGGATGTCGAACTCGCGGGTCCGTGACGTGCTGCCGGCGATCGTCGAGAAGGTGACGTCGACGGGCCACCTCGTGGTCTGGCACTGCGACCCGATGCACGGCAACACCGAGGAGACCGTCGACGGCGTGAAGACCCGGCACCTCGACCGGATCATCGACGAGGTCGACGGCTTCTTCGACGTGCACGCGGAGCTCGGCACCCATCCGGGTGGGCTGCACGTCGAGCTCACCGGCGACGACGTCACGGAGTGCATCGGCGGCACGGCCGAGCTCACCGCCGCCGACCTTGTCCGCCGCTACGAGACGGCCTGCGATCCGCGGCTGAACATCGAACAGTCGCTGGAACTGGCGTTCCGCGTGGCGGAGCGCCTCGTGGCCGAGCGCCGGTCCCGCACCGCGCTGTGAGCGTCGTCGATCTGCGGTCGGACACGGTGTCGCGGCCCACGCCGGGGATGCGCGCGGCCATGGCCGAGGCGCCGGTCGGGGACGACGTCTACGGCGAGGACCCCACAGTCATCGCGCTGGAGCAGCGGGTCGCCGCACTGCTCGGGCACGAGGCGGGCGTCTTCGTCCCGTCCGGATCGCTCGGCAATCAGCTCGGCATCCGGCTGCTGGTCGCGCCGGGGAAGGAGCTGATCTGTGACTCGCTGGCCCACGTTGCCCGGGCCGAACTCGGAGCCGCGGCGGTGTTCAGCGGCATCACCTTCCGCACCTGGAAGGCGTCGCGCGGCCGGCTCGACATCGACGCGATCCGAGAGCTGATCACCCCCGACGCCGGGCCGTATCTCGTCTCCACCGCCGCGCTGCAGGTCGAGAACACGCACAATTTCGGCGGCGGCACGGTGCAGCCCGCGCCGCAGGTGTCGGCGGTGCAGGACCTGGCGCGGTCGAACGGTCTCGGCCTGCACCTCGACGGCGCGCGGCTGTGGAACGCGCACATCGCGACGGGCACGCCGCTGGCCGAGCTGGCCGGCGGCTTCGACACCGTCTCGGTCTGCCTGTCCAAGGGCCTCGGCGCGCCGGTGGGATCGGTGCTCGTGTCCTCGGCCGACCGAATTTCGGAGGCTCGAGTGTGGCGCAAGCGCTACGGCGCCGGCATGCGTCAGGTCGGCATCCTCGCCGCGGCCGGGCTGTACGCGCTGGACCACCACCTGACTCGGTTGGCTGACGATCATGCCCGCGCCCGCCGCATCGCCGAAGCACTCGGGGCCGATCCGGCCGACGTCGACACGAACATCGTCGTGCTGAACGTGCCGGACGCCGCCGCGATCGCCACGCACGCCGCGGCCCAGGATGTGCGCGTCTCTGCGCTGGGGCCGCGCTTCCTGCGCCTCGTCACGCACCTGGACGTCGACGACGACGGCGTTGAGCAGGCGATACGCGTCCTTCGTCCGTTGATCCCGGCGCGCTGACGCGTTCCTGCGCGCGGGAATGCCGCAGAGCAGGCACACTACGCGGCATGAGCTACCCGCCTCCGCCTGGCCAATCGCCATATCCGCCTGGCCCGCCGCCGTACGGCCCGCCGCCGTCCGGACCGCCGCAGTACGGCGGGGGGTACGGTGCGCCGCCGAAGCACCTGCGCGGGCGTACGCCGTTGCGGCTGGCGCTGATCTTCGGCGTCGTCGGTCTGGCCCTGGTGATCGTCGGCGCCATCATCATCGCCAAGAAGTCGTTCAGCGCCGTCGACAACTTCCAACGAGTGTCGGTTGCCAGCGGGACCGGAACCGCCTCCTTCACGAACGCCGGCAACTACCTCGCCTACTACGAGGCCGACAACGTGAACTCGGGAATCAAATCAGTTCCGGTGCCGCTCGTCCTGTTGCAGAGTCCGTCCGGCAAGGAAATGACGCTGGACACCTTGTACGGCGGTGGCAGTCGGACGAGCGGGCAGATCAAGACCCGGTTGACCTACGGCTACAACGGCCACAAGGGCGTTGCGATCTACCAGTTCAAGATCACGGAGACCGGCCAGTACAAGGTCCAGGTGCAAGCCACGGCAGGCACCGCGCCGAATTCGGACATCGCATTCGGCAAGTCGATCGGTGGCGGCATCGCGCTTGGTGCCGGCCTCGTCGTTCCGGGTGCGCTGCTGCTGGTGACGGCGATCATCTTGCTGATCATCGGCCTGGTGAAGCGGAGCCGGCACAAGAAGCAGATCGCCGCCGGTGCAGGCGGTGGCTATGGCGGCCCGCCGCCGCCGAACTACCCGTACCCGCCACAGGGGCAGCAGCCGCCCCCCGCATGGCCGACGGCACCGGAGCAGTAAAGCGGCGCCGGCTGGGGCGCTGCGCCTCAGCCGGCCAGATGCGCGGCCGACGTGCGGCCGAGCAGCGGCGGGATCGTCGCGACGGCCTGCGCCAGTTCGTCCAGCACGTCGCCGACCAGGGCCTGCGCGCCGTCGCAGAGCGCGGACTCCGGGTGCGGGTGGACGTCGACCATGACTCCGTCGGCGCCCGCCGCGATGCCGGCCCGGGCGAGCGGCACGACGAGATCGCGGCGCCCACCGGCGTGGGACGGATCGATGATCACTGGCAGGTGCGAGAGCCGCTGCATCATCGGCACCGCCGACACATCGAGCATGTTGCGGATGGCCGGCTCGAAGGAGCGGACGCCGCGCTCGCACAGCACGATGTCGAGGTTGCCGCGCTGGGCGATGTACTCGGCGGCCATCAGCCACTCCTCGTAGGTGGCAGTGAGTCCGCGTTTGAGCATCACCGGCTTGCCGGCCGAGCCGACGGCCTGCAAGAGGCCGAAGTTCTGCATGTTGCGGGTGCCGACCTGGAGCATGTCGACGTGCTCGGCCACCACGTCCACATCGGCGGCATCCACGATCTCGGTGACCACCGGTAGTCCGACCTCGTCGCGGACCTCGGCCAGAATGCGCAGGCCGTCCACACCCAGCCCTTGGAAGGCGTACGGCGAGGTTCGCGGCTTGTAGGCGCCGCCACGCAGCAGGGTGGCGCCGGCCCGCTTGGCCATGCGGGCCGACTCGAGGGTCTGCTCGGCCGTCTCCACCGCGCACGGGCCGGCGATGAGGGTGAACGTGTCCGGGCCGATCGGCACGCCACCGACCCGGATCGTGGTGCGCTTGGCGTGGTTCTGCGCCGACACCAGCTTGTACGGCGCCGTGATGCGCATGGTTTCGGCAACGCCCGGGAGTCCGTCGGCGTCGAGCGTCTCGAGCACGTCCTCGCTGCCAACGACGCCGATGATCGTGCGCATCACGCCGCGACTGACGAACGCCTGCCCGGTGTGGGCCTCGATGTGGGTGACGACGTTGGCGACGTCGCTGTCCGTCGCGCCCGGCGCCATGACGATGACCATGCCCCGCAGCCTATCGACGCCCGCCGAGCGGTCAGAGCAGCGCGGCGGTCCGGAGCGCGGTCAGGGTCGCGATGTCGGCGGCGTGCTGCGTGTCCGAGGTCTCGACCACCATCGGCACTCGCCGGGTCACCGGCGTCGTGAACAGGGCCGAGAATGCGTCAGCGCCGATCGTGCCGTGCCCGATCGCCTCGTGGCGATCGCGCTTCGAGCCGGCCGGGTCGCGGCTGTCGTTGACGTGGATGAGCCCGATGCCGCCGGGTCCTGCCGCCCGTGCATAGGCCCGCAACGCGGCCCGGAACGACTTCGGAGTCGACAGGTCGTGACCCGCCGCGTGCATGTGACACGTGTCGAGGCAGACGCCGATCCGCTGGTCGCGCCCCAGCGCGTCCAAATAGGCACCGAGTGACGCCGCGTCCGACGCGAGCGCTCCGCCACCGCCCGCGGTCGGTTCGACCAGCAGTCGCGGACCGTCCGGCACGGCGTCGAGCACGGGCAGCACGTGCTCGCGCACCTGCGCGATCGCGTCATCGCGCCGATTGCCCAACACCGACGATCCGGCATGCATCACGACCCCGAGGGCACCGATCGCCGCCCCGCGCTGCAGCGAGAAGCGCAACGCCTCCGTCGAGCGGGCCAGCGTCTCAGCCGACGGTGAGCCGAAGTTGAGCAGATACGGGGCGTGGACGAACACCGGCAGGTGACAGGTTGCGGCGAAGGTGGCATCCCCGGCCGGATCAGCCGCCGGCGGCGCCCATCCCCGCGGATTGGCCACGAAGATCTGCAGCACGTCGGCACCGACCGCGACCGCCCTGGGCAATGCCTTCGCCAGCCCACCCGCCACCGAGATGTGGGCACCGATGCGGGCGGGCCGGGTGGCTATCTCCCCACCACGTAGATGGTGACCGTTGCGCCGGCATGGAGGGGCGTGCCCGCGGCCGGGAGGATCGCGATCACCGCGCCGGCCGTGCTACCGCCGAAGATCGACAGCTTGGGCGTGAGACCGGCCTGCCGTACGGCGTCCTGCGCCTGAGCCGCCGGCGTACCGACCGCAATGGTGGGCACGTTCACGATCTCCGGGCCCTTCGACACGGTGATCCGGATGGTGCTGAACTTCGTGGCGGTGTCGCTCGGGCTGATTGAGATCACAGCGCCCTTGGGGACGTCGTTGTTGTACTGCGGGTCGGTCTCCGTCTTGAACTTCGCCTGGTGCAGCGTGTTCTCGGCATCCGACAGGGCGGTTCCTTGCTGGATCGAGGGCACCTGGATGACCGGCGGACCCTTCGAGACGTAGATCGTGATCGTGTCTCCCCGGCGCACGTCCGTCCCCGCCTTGGGCTTGGTGGAGATGACCTGGCCCTCGGGAACCGTGTCGCTGTATTGCTGGATCGGCGTTGGGGACACGGTGACCGGGATCGCTCCGAGCCCGGCGGTGGCGTCTTCGAAGGACTTCTTGGCGACGTTCGGAACCTGGTACATCTGCGGTCCGGCGGAGAGCGTGAGGGTCACGGTCTTGCCGGTGGACAGTTGGGTGCCGCTGGCCGGGTTGGTGCTCAGCACGTGGTCCTTCGGCACGCGCGGGTCGAACTCGTGCCCGGGATTGATCCGCACGTGGTAGCCGGCGGCCTTCAGCTTCGCCACGGCCTGCGATTGGGTACTGCCCCCAACGTTCGGCACGTGCGCGAAACGCCATTCGATGAACGCCTTGGCGCCGAAGAACGAGCCGAGGCCCAGCGCGAGAACGAAGAGGATCACGATGACGGCGCGGCGGCGCCGGCGGGTGCGCTGCGACACCTGCTTGCGCTGCTTCGGCGGCGGGATGACGACCGGTGGCGGCGGCCCGCTGTCCTGGTGCGGCACGAGGCGCCCGGTGCGCGCCCCGTTCCCGGGGTGGCGCGGTACGACGGTGGTGTCGTGACCGTCCGCCCGCGCCCGTAGCAGTTCGGTGGTCGCGTGGTCCGGCGTCTTGTTGCCGGGCTCGCGGTGGTCGCTGCGCTGGGCTTTGCGGGTGCGCACGCGGGGCGGCACCGGCATGACCGGCAGGGCGAGTTCGGCCCGCACATCGGCGACCTCGGCGAGGAAGGCGCCGGCGTCGGACGGGCGTCCCGACGGATCGCTGTCAGTGGCGGCCACCACGATCTCGTCGATCTCGGACGGGATGCCCTTCACCCGCGACGACGGCGCCGGGACCCGGTTGTGCACGTGCTGGTAGGCGACGTTCATCGCCGAATCGCCCTTGTACGGGGTCTGCCCGGTGAGCAGTTCGAAGAACACGACGCCGGCCGAGTAGACGTCCGAACGCGGATCGGCGTTGCCCTTGCTGATCTGCTCCGGCGCGCAATACGCGACCGTGCCCATCATCAGACCGGTGCGGGTGGCGGCGACGTCGGACTCCACGGCGCGGGCGAGGCCGAAGTCGGCCACCTTCACCACGCCTTCGTCAGACAGCAGGATGTTCTCCGGCTTGACGTCACGGTGCACGAGCCCGGCGCGGTGCGCGGCCGACAGCGCGCTGAGCACCGGCTCCATGATCGAGACGGCTTCGGCGGGGCTCAGCCGGCCGCGTTCGCGCAGCAGTTCGCGCAGCGTGCGGCCTTCGACGAGCTCCATCACCAGGAAGACGTGATGCCCGTCCGGAGCCACCTCGTGGCCCTGGTCGTAGACGGAGACGGTGTTGAGGTGGGCCAGCCGCGCGGCGGCCCGAGCCTCTCGGGCGAAGCGATCACTGAAGGCCGGATCGGCCGACAGCGCCGACGACATCACCTTCACGGCGACAAGCCGGTCCAGCCGCTCGTCGACGGCGGCGTACACGGTGGACATACCGCCGCGAGCGATACGGTCCAGGATCCGGTAGCGACCCTCGAGCTTGCGGCCGACCAGGGTGTCTGTGGCCGCCGTCTGCACGGCGCTGATTCTACGGTCGCGCCGCGAGTTATCTGGATGCCGCACCGCAGGAGCGGCTCCATGGGGCGGCGCGAAGCCCCGTACCGTGGGAGATGTGACACGGGTCGAGGGCAATGCTCTGGGCAATGTGGAGCTGCTGGCGGACATCGATCGGCCTGGAGGATGGCTGCTGCTCGTCGACCGGATCCGCCAGTCCTACGTCGACCTGGACGATCCCACCTACCTCGATTTCGAGTACGTCCAAGCGTTCGCGGACGTACTGGACGCGCTGCCGCCCGGTCCGCTGGCGGTCACGCACATCGGCGGCGGGGCCTGCACCCTGGCCCGCTACGTGGCGGTCACCCGGCCCGGATCGCCGCAGATCGTGCTCGAGCCGGATGCCGGGCTCACCGCGCTCGTTCGGGCGCGGCTACCGCTCCCGCGCGGCAGTCGGGTGCGGATCCGGCCCGTCGACGGCCGCGCCGGTGTCGCGGCGCTGGCCGACAAGAGCGCCGACGTCGTCGTGCTCGACGCGTTCCAGGGCGGCCGCGTGCCGCCGGAGTTGACCAGTCGCGAGTTCATTGCTGACGTCGCGCGTGTCCTGCGCCCGAACGGGGTGTTTCTCGCGAACGTGGCGGACGGGCCGCCGGTGACCTACACCCGGCGGCTCGCAGTCACGCTGCGAGCCGAGCTGCCGTCGGTGCTCGTCGTGGCGGATCCCGCCGTGCTCAAGGGCCGCCGGTTCGGCAACGTTGTGTTCGCCGCGTCGGGCACCGCGCTGCCGCTCACCGAGGTGCGGCGCGCCGCAGCGGGGGCATCCTTCCCGCGCACCGTGCATGCCGGAGAGCCGCTGGTGAGTTTCAGTGGCGGAGCCGCGCCGCTCACCGACGCGGAGCCGCTGCGCTCGCCGTCGCCCCCCGATGAGATGTGGCGGGTGGGCGGTGGAGAGACTGCCTGAGTGCCGCTCGACCACGAGATGTTCCGCAACCGGGCCCGGGCCGAATCCTTCGGCATCATCGCCGCCCAGTACGACCGCGCCCGCCCGCCGTATCCCGAGGCGCTGATCGACGATCTGGTAGCGCGCGAGCCGCGCGACGTCCTCGACGTCGGATGCGGCACCGGCAAGGCGGCCCGGCTCCTCGCCAAGCGCGGCCTGTCGGTGCTGGGCGTGGAGATCGACACCGGCATGGCCGAGGTCGCTCGCGGGCACGGCATCGACGTCGAGGTCGCGCCGTTCGAGAGCTGGGACGACGCCGGGCGCCGCTTCGACCTGATCACGAGCGGGCAGGCGTGGCACTGGCTGGATCCGGACGCGGGTGCGCGGAAGGCGGCGCAGCTACTGCGCCCTGGCGGCACGCTCGCGCTGTTCTGGAACATGAGTCAACTCGACGGGCCGCTGCTTACCGCGATGGCCGAGGTCTACCGGCGCGAGGCGCCGGAGCTCGTCGAGTCGGCTCGCCACCTCGGCGGCCGGCACGCCCGCAGCGACGCCTACGTGCCGTCGCTCGGCGCGGCCGGCTTCTCCGACCGCGTCGTGTGTGACTACGCGTGGGATCAGGTCTACCCGCGGGACGAGTGGGTCGAGCTCCTGCAGACCTACAGCGACCACCACCTGCTGCCCGACGAGCAGCGCACCCGCCTGCTCGACGCGGTCGGTGCGGCGATCGACGACGCCGGCGGTTACGTCGGCGCCCGCTACGAGACCCACGCCATCCTGGCCCGGTCAACTGGTCGACGCGGCTCTGGCCGGCGTGGAGGCCGCGAGCGACGCTCGCGGAGCGAGCCATAGGCACGACGCTCGCGGAGCGAGCCATAGGGACAGGGCACCGGCCCGGACGCCGGGTCTGGCAGGCTTGAGCGCATGGAGGTGCTGACGATCCCGGCCGTGGCGGAGGCGCTCGACGTTCCGGTGACGCGCGTGCATCAGTACGTCCGCGACGGTCACCTGCTGGCGACCCGCGACGACGCGGGGATCCGCGTGGTCCCGGCCCTG
>JAOPVG010000449.1 GCA_025966255.1 Jatrophihabitans sp. | reverse complement strand
TCGGGTCGCGAACGCGCTGGCGGCTCGCGGGTACACCCGGGGGGACGCGTTCGCCCTGGCCTCGGGGAACAGCTGCGAATTCCTCGTCACCTATTACGCGTGTGCCAAGCTCGGGCTCGTCTGCGTGCCGATGAATCTTGGCTGGCGGGCCGACGAGATCGCCTATGTGCTCGACCACTCCGAGGCGTGCGGCATCGTCGTGGAGGCGCAACTCCTGCCGTTGGTGCTGCCCGCCGTCGAGAAGGTGCCGGGGGTGCGCGACATCGTCGTCGCGTACGGCACCGACGGGCAGTACGAGCCCTCGTTGCCCGACCGCACCTGGCTGACCTTCGCCGACCTGCACGACGCTCCGGACACCGAGCCGGAAGTGTTCGTCGGCGAGCGCGACCCGGTCAGCTACCTGTACACCAGCGGCACCACGTCCTTCCCGAAGGGCGTCATCGGCAGCCACGTCGCGATCTATCTCGAATCGCTGATGGTGGCAGCCGAGAGTGGACTGACCGTCGGCGAGCGGATCGCCTGTCTCATGCCGCTGTTCCACACCGCGCAGCTCAACGGCTTCGGCACGCCGGCGATCATGATGGGGGCAACGCAGTACCTGATGCGCGGCTTCGATCCCGATGCGCTGCTCGACCTGATCGAACGGGAACAGATCACTCGGATCTTCGCGCTGCCGATGATGTACCGCGCTCTCGTCGAGCGCGACGACATCCGCTCGCGCGATCTCTCATCGCTGCGCAAGGCCGCGTACGCGATGGCGCCGATGCCCGACACCTTGCTTCGCGAGTGTCTCGACGTGTTCGGCTGCGACTTCTACCTCGCCTTCGGTCAGACCGAGATGAGTCCCGTCACCACCTACTTCCAGCCCGAGCACCAGCTCTCGCACTCCGGCGCCGTGGGCACGCAGGTGGTCAACGTCCAGGTCGCGATCATGGCTCCGGACGGCACGCTGCTCCCGCGCGGCGGAGAGGGTGAGATCGTCTATCGCGGACCACACGCGCTCAACGGCTATCTGAAGAATCCCGAGGCCACGGCCGAGGCGTTCGCCCACGGGTGGTTCCACTCAGGCGACTCGGGCGTGCTCGCCGAGGACGGCATGCTGTGGTTCAGCGATCGCTACAAGGACGTCATAAAGTCCGGCGGTGAGAACGTCGCCTCGATCGAAGTCGAGAAGGCGGTCTACGCCGCGTCGCCGTCGATCGCCGAGGTCGCTGTCGTGGGGCTGCCGCACGAGCGCTGGACGGAGGCGATCACCGCCGTCGTCGTCGCCAAGCCCGGCGCCAGCCTCGACGAGGCCGAGCTGATCGCCGCGATCAAGCAGCAGATCGCCGGCTTCAAGGCGCCCAAGGCGGTCATTGTCGTGGACGAGCTGCCCAAGACCTCGACCGGCAAGATCCAGAAGAACCTGGTACGTAAGCAGTTCGCCGACCATTACGAGTCGTCGTCCTGACCCCTCGACCGCGCTGGCTACGGTTGATGGGTGCCCGCTGACGATCTCGAGCTCGCCGCTTCGTTGATGCGCGACGCCGGACAGCTCGCCGCGCGGATGCTGCGCGACGGGCTCACGGTTCACCACAAGACCTCCATCTCCGACGTCGTCTCGGCCGCTGATCACGCCGCCGAAGAGCTCGTCGTCTCCCGGCTGCGCGCTGAGCGTCCGGCCGACGGAATCGTCGGGGAAGAAGGCACCGCCGTCCCCGGAACGGGTCGCACCTGGTTCGTCGATCCGGTCGACGGCACCTACAACTTCCTCTCGGGCATCCCGATCTGGTGCTCCGCCATCGCACTGTCCGACGGCTCGGCCGAGCCCGTCCTCGGGGCCGTCTATCACCCCTCCGCGGACGAGCTGTGGCTCGGCGGACGCGACCACCCCACCACCTGCAACGGGGAGCGGGTGCCGCCGCTCGCCGACCGGCCGCTCGCCTCGGTCTCCGTGACGACGTACCTGCATCCGACGACGCTGCCCGACCCGACCCTGCGGATCCCATTGCTACGCGCGATAGGTGCGGCCGCCACCGTGCGGATGCTCGGCTCCGGCTCGGTGGAGCTCGCCGCGGTGTCGGCCGGCCGACTCGGCGCCTCCATCCAGGCCGACTCGCTGCCCTGGGACTGGCTGCCCGGCGCCGCACTCGTCGTAGGCGCCGGCGGCGCGGCCGAGGTCGTCGAGACGGAGGGGCATCGATGGCACGTGACCGGCTCGCGCCGCGTGGTAGATGAGTTGATCTCGCTGCTCCGCGGTTGATCTAGCCTCTGGCGGGCGCTACCGACTCCCCACGATCGCTGCGCGCCGCCTAGTCATGGTTTGCACCCGCAGCCGTCGCTAACTCGGCTCGTCAGCGCGCGATAGCGACGCGTGCGGGTGCAAACCGGCTGCCGGCTACGGCGCGTCGCGACCGGCGTCCGGATCGAGCTCCGTATGAAGGAACTCGCGCTGCGCCTTGCGCGCCTCGACCCGCAGTTCCAGCTGGCGGGTGAACCGCGCCCGCGGCTTGGCGAGCAGCACGAGCGACAGCGGCACCGACAGGACAAGCGCGATGATCGGACCGAGGAAGCCGTGCACGCCGAGCAGGAAGAGGATCCCCCACAACGCGAAGAACAGTCCGAAGCGCAGAGCGGTGTAGAGCCACATCGAGCCCATCCACCTGCCGAAGGACGGCTGCGCAGGCTGCTGTTCGGTCATGGCTAGGCCCAGATCGCCTGGGGTTCGGCCCGCCGCTGCCCGAGCGGCACCGGGGCGTCGTACTCGCGGATGATCTCGTAGCGCGTGTTGCGCTCCTTGGGCTGGAAGCCGGCGTCGCGGATCAGGTTCAGGAG
>JAOPVG010000067.1 GCA_025966255.1 Jatrophihabitans sp. | reverse complement strand
GCGTCGGAGCCGCGGTGGCCGGCGCGGTGGCTGACGCGGTGGCTGACGCGGTGGCTGACGCGGTCGGCGCAACCGCCAGCGTGGGCGGCGCGCTCGACGTCGTGGCCGCTGGTCCGGACCTCGTGGCCGCTGGTCCGGACCTCGGGGCCGCTGGTCCGGACCTCGTGGGCGCTGGTCCGGACCTCGTGGGCGGCACTGGTCCCGACGCCGTGGGCGCTGAGGTGGCCAGCGGGGGCGACCCGGTGGCCGACGATGGCGGCGAAGTGGGCGGAGTGGGCGAAGTCGTCGGTACCAAGGACGGCGGCACCTCGGCCGGACTCGCGCAGGCCGTCGGTGCCACGGTGCTCGACCCTCCGCCGCCCGGGGCATGCGGGGATCCGTTACTCGTGGCCGAGTACGCCGCCGCGCCACCGCCGACCACCAACACGGCCGCGGCGGCGGCGAGCGGCGCGTTGAGGTATCGGCGCTGACCCAGGAGCTCCTCCTGGGTGGCCAGGTGGATCATCTGCTCGGCCTGCCGGGCGTCGAAGGGCACGTAGGTGGTCTGCAGCTCGCGGCGCAACGCAGCGGTGAGTTCGTCGTCAGGTGTCATCGGGAGACCTCTTCTCGGGTAGTCGCGAGGTGTAAGGAGCGGAGGGTGGCCAGTCCCCGAAAGGCCTGGCTGCGCACTGTGCCCAAGGAGACGTCGAGGGTCTTGGCGATCTCGTCGTCGGGCAGGTCGCACAGATAGCGCAGGACGAGCACGGCGCGCTGCCGGGGCGGCAGGTCGCGCAGGAGCGGCAGCAAGGTCTGCCGGTCGTCAACGCCCTTGGTGGCGATGGCGATAACGCTGCGCTCCGGTGGCTCGGCGACGGTCAGCTCACCGCCGCGGTGCCGGCGCCAGCGGCTGACGTTGGCATTGAGGATCGAGCGCCGCAGGTAGGCCAGTGCGCGATCGCGGTGGATGCGGCGCCAGTGCACGTAGGCGTTCGTCAGCGCGGTCTGCACGAGATCCTCGGCCTCGGCCCGCGAGCCGGACACGGCTGCGCCGATGCTCATCAGTGTCGCCCAGTGCTGGCGGGTGAACGCCTCGAAATCCGATCGCACTGCGGAGTCGTCCACCCGGTGTCCCTCTCCCGTTCCGGCGGCGCGTATCGCTGCCCTCACCGATCCATACGGTGGCCCGGCGCGATCCGTTGCACGTCCGGCCCCAGTAATCTTCGACCCATGGCTGATTGTCTGTTCTGCAAGATCGTGGCCGGTGAGATCCCGTCCACCAAGGTCTACGAGGACGAGCAATGCCTCGCGTTCGCCGATACGAACCCACAAGCACCCCGGCACGTCCTGGTCGTCCCCAAGAAGCACTTCACGGACATCGGTGATCTCGGGCAGGACGCCGAGGCCGCTGCGGGCCTGGTGGCGGGCATTGGGGGCCTCGCCCGGCAGGAGGGCTTCACGGACTACCGGACGGTCTTCAACACCGGGGCCGGGGTGGGCCAGAGCGTGTTCCACGTCCACGCCCACGTGCTTTCCGGGCGGCCGATGGGCTGGCCCCCGGGCTGATCGGGAAATCGCCCTCATGGGGCGGCGCAGCGCCGGTACAGTGGAAGTACCACGCCACCGACCAGAAAGCCCGCCTTGACCGACCAGTCCGATCCCAGGCAGAGCTCGGATCGCGTCTCCACGACGCTCGTCGTGCCCGGGGAGCAGGCCATGGTCGCGCTACTCGGCTCCGGCGACCAGCTGCTGCGCGTCGTCGAGAGCCGCCTGGACAGTGATGTCCACGTGCGCGGCAACGAGATCACGATCACCGGCTCACCCGCCGACAATGCCACCGCAGTGCGCCTCTTCGAGGAGCTGCTCGCGCTTATCGACTCCGGCCAGGTGCTGACGCCGGATTCCGTCGCGCGCGTCTTCGCCATCATGACCGCCGACAGCACGGCGCGGCCGGCCGAGGTGCTCAGCCTCAACATCGTGTCGCGGCGCGGCAAGAACATCCGCCCGAAGACGCTGAACCAGAAGCGATACGTGGACGCGATCGACAACCACACGATCGTCTTCGGCATCGGCCCGGCCGGTACCGGTAAGACATATCTTGCCGTCGCGAAGGCGGTTCAGGCGCTGCTGGCCAAGGAGGTCACCCGGATCATCCTGACCCGGCCGGCCGTCGAGGCCGGGGAGCGGCTCGGGTT
Organism: Jatrophihabitans sp.; assembly: GCA_025966255.1. GTDB lineage: Bacteria > Actinomycetota > Actinomycetes > Mycobacteriales > Jatrophihabitantaceae > Jatrophihabitans. The sequence goes on along the minus strand of JAOPVG010000067.1, from coordinate 3,036 downwards.
CCTGCCCGGCACGCTGTTCGACAAGATCGACCCGTACCTGCGTCCACTGCTCGACGCGCTGCACGACATGCTCGATCCCGATTCGCTGCCCCGGCTCATGCAGGCGGGCACCATCGAGATCGCGCCGCTGGCCTACATGCGCGGCCGCACTCTCAACGACGCATTCATCATCTTGGACGAGGCGCAGAACACCACGCCGGAGCAGATGAAGATGTTCCTGACGCGCCTCGGCTTCGGCTCGCGCGTCGTCGTCACCGGTGACGTCACGCAGATCGATCTGCCCGGCGACCAGCGCAGCGGACTCCGCGTGGTGCGCGACATCCTCACCGACCTCGACGACGTGCACTTCGCCAACCTGACCTCGACCGACGTCGTGCGGCACCGGCTGGTTGGCGAGATCGTCGATGCCTACGAGCGCTACGACGCACAGGAGTCGTCACGGATGGCCAGCGGACCGCAGCAGCAGTCCCGCCATCACGCGAAACCAAGGCGATGAGCGCTCGGCGGACATAGCAATGAGTGTGGAAGTCAACAATGAGTCGGGCGCCGAGGTCGACGAGCGCGCGCTGTCCGAGCTCGGCCGTTTCGTGTTGGACGCGTTGCGCATCGATCCCCTCGCCGAGGTGTCGGTCCTGCTCGTCGATCCGGACACGATGGGCGCGTTGCACCAGCAGTGGATGGACATCCCCGGCCCGACCGACGTGATGGCGTTCCCGATGGACGGCGCCGACGGCCCCACCGAGCGCACCGATCCGTCCGCACCGCCCGGCACCGACGAGAGCCCGGGCGAGGCGATGCTTGGTGACGTCGTGCTGTGCCCCGCCGTGGCGGCCGATCAGGCCAGCTCGGCCGGGCACTCCACCGAGGCCGAGCTGCACCTGCTCTGCACGCACGGCATCCTGCACCTCCTCGGCTACGACCACGGCGAGCCGGAGGAAGAGCGGGAGATGTTCGAGCTGCAGGCCCGGCTCGTCCAGGAGTGGGCGCGGGTCAGCAAGCGCGGCCCGATCCGCGCGCCGCTGCCCGGAACAGGTGGCGAGGTCCGCGACTCTGCCGGCGGTCGGCCGCGATGACGGGCGCCGACATAGTCGCGCTCCTCATCGCGATCTTCCTCGTCCCGATCGGCGGGCTCATCGCCTGCGTCGACTCCGCACTGGCCCGCGTATCGCGGGCGCGGGTCGAGGAGTTCGTGCGGGAGGAACGCCGCGGCGCTAAGGCGCTCGGGGCGATCATGGCCGACCGGCCGCGGTACACGAACCTGCTACTACTGCTGCGACTCACCTGCGAACTCACCGCCACCGTCCTGGTCACGATCGTCGCCCGCAACCGCTTCGGCCCGGGGTGGCCGGTGACGCTCGGCACCGTCGTCGTGATGGTCGTCATCTGTTACGCGGTGATCGGCGTAGGTCCGCGCACGCTCGGCCGCCAGCACTTCAACCAGGTCGCGCTGGCCGGAGCCGGCGCGGTGCGGCTGCTCGGGCGCCTGTTCAATCCGCTGGCGTCGCTGCTCACCCTGCTGGGCAACGCGATCACGCCCGGACGCGGCCTGCGTGACGGCCCGTTCGCGTCCGAGGTGGAGCTGCGCGAACTGGTCGACATGGCCGAGGAGCACGGCGTCGTCGAGCACGGTGAACGACAGATGATCCAGTCCGTGTTCGAGCTCGGCAACACCATCGCCCGCGAGGTGATGGTGCCGCGCACCGAGGTCGTGTGGATCGAGCGCGGCAAGACGGTGCGCCAGGCGCTCGCGCTCGCCCTGCGCAGCGGGTTCTCGCGCATCCCGGTGGTGGGCGAGAACGCCGACGACGTCGTGGGCGTCGCCTACCTGAAGGACCTCGCGCGCCGCGCGCAGGACCCCGAACGTGCTCGCACCACAGCGGTGGAGGAGGTCATGCGCACGGTGACCTATGTGCCCGAGTCCAAGCCCGTCGACGAATTGCTCCGCGAGATGCAGGCGGCGCGCTCGCACATCGCCATCGTCATCGACGAGTACGGCGGCACCGCCGGGCTGATCACCATCGAGGACATCCTCGAGGAGATCGTCGGCGAGATCACCGACGAGTACGACGTCGAGCGGCCGCCGATCGAGCGCATCGACGACGACCACGCCCGGGTGACCGCCCGGTTGGCGGTTGAGGATCTCGGCGAGCTGTTCGACGTCGAGCTCCCCGATCGCGATGACGTCGAGACGGTCGGCGGGTTGCTGGCCGAGGCGCTGGGCCGCGTGCCGATCGCCGGATCAAAGGCCGTGGTGCACGGTCTCGAGCTCAAGGCCGAGGACGTCGGCGGACGTCGCAATCGCGTCGACACGATCCTGGTCACCCGAGTGGTCGAGCACGACGACAACGGTGCCGACGGCAGCCGCGACCGCGACGCGCAGGTCGCCGGAACGTGAGATCACCCCACGAAAGTCACGCTCACCCGGGGACACCGGAATGAGTGAACTGGACGCCGAGGACGCCAAGCTGGTCACCCTCGCCCGGTCGGCGCGGGCCCGCACCGGCGCTACCCAGGGCGCCGCCGTGCGCGATGCGGACGGGCGCACCTACGTGGCTGCGTCGGTGGCGCTGAAGTCGCTGGATCTCTCCGCCCTACAGGTCGCCGTGGCGATGGCTGTGTCATCGGGGGCCCCTGGTCTGGAAGCCGTGGTCGTGCTGGGCGACGATCCGTCCGACGACGCGGGGGAGCAGGCCGTCCGCGAGGTTTCCGCAGCGGCCGTCATCTTTCGGGCCCGGCCCGACGGGTCCATCGTCTGACCTTCACGACGTGGGTAGGCGTCCGGCGAGCAGTTCCGGCAGCGCATCGCGCACCACGGCCCACGCCTTCGACGTCGGATCGATCAAGGTGAAGTGGTCGCCGGCCACCTCGTGCAGGGCCGCCCGGCCACCTGCCTCGACCGCCGCGGCTGCGTACGCGGTGCTCTGTGCATACGGCACGTCGGCGTCGGCGCGCGCGTGCACGCACAGCACCGGTGCCGCGATCGGTACTCGCGCGATCGGATTGGCGAGGCGGTAGCGCTCGGGCACCTGAGTCGGC
>JAOPVG010000175.1 GCA_025966255.1 Jatrophihabitans sp. | reverse complement strand
GCCGCGGCGCTGGCTTCAGCTGCTGGATCTGCTCCGGTCACGGCCGCCGACCCTACCGGGCCGGGCCGGGCCGGTGTCGTCGTCCGCGTTGCGCTGACACGGCATGCACAGCCCGGCCTGCGGCAGGATCTCCAGCCGCTCGAGGCCGAGCGGCTCGCCGCATCGGGTGCACGCGCCATAGGTGCCCTCGTCGAGACGCCAGAGCGCCTTCTGCACGTCGTGCAGTGCGGCGCGGGCGCCTGCCGTCAACGAGGCGACAACCTCTTGGTTGGCGCTGCCGAGCGGCCCGGGCGTGCCTGGACGGTGCAGCTGGGCGAGCTGGTCGACGCGGAACGCGCGCTGCTGCTCGAGCATGCCGCGCAGCACAGCGAGTTGCTCATCCGTCAGGGCGGCGTCGTACGCAGGCGGTCGGTCGGGTCGGTTGGTAAGGGTCGAGCGAGTCGAGCGGGTCACCGGGTCTCCTCGGGTCGAAGGACGTGGTCGGGTCCGCGTGCAGCGGCTCCGACGACGTCCCCGAGAAGAGGACTGAGCCGAAAGGCGCCTACGCGAAAGCCTCGACCGGTGGCCCGCGAACTGACGGTGAGTTCGCTGTGTGCGCGCTCGTCTCTTCGGAGGAATCCGCTGTGGCGGGCCAGGCGATGAGCGCGGCGAGGATGGCGGGCGTGGTGCCGACCGCCGCATGAGGATCGGCCCGCGGCGTGAGGTGGAAGGTGTCGGTGGCCGACACCGACACCACAGCGATGGCGCGGGCGGCGTGCTTGTGCGGGTGGCTGCGCTGGGCCGCGGCCACGAAGGTGAGGGCCAGCACGCAGGTGAGCAGTGCGGCGGCGGTGGTGCGCAGGCGGGTGGAGCGGGCCGGGTCGGCGAGCACCTGCATGTCGGGCTAACGGACGGGGCGCGGGGACCGTTCCTTGTTGATCAATGTGTGATCAGCTTAAGTCGGGCGACTTGTCGCATCGGGCAGATCGCTCGGAATGGGGAGCTCGGCCCACACCACCTTGCCGATGGGCGCCCTCCGCACCCCCCACGACGCGCTCAATGCGCTCACGAGCGGAAGGCCGCGGCCGCGAGGGTCGTGGATGCCGGGCTCGCGCGGCTCGGGCCAGCCGGCCGCTGCATCGGATACCTGCACGACGACGCGGTCCTGCTTGATCGCGACGCCGACCCGGACGGTCGGACTGCCGGCCCGCACGGCGTTGGTGACGAGCTCGCTGACGACCAGTTCGACGTCGTCGCACAGCGATGACGGAACGGGCGTGGTGAGCAGATCGCCCAGGGCCGACTTGGCGAAGGAACGCGCTCCGGCCGGTGACCGCGGGTCACCGGCGAACTCGTGTTCGATCTGCCCGGGCACGTCCAGCCTCTCGACGGGCACCTACCGCGCGACCTTTTAGTGTCGACACGCGGCGCCCGGGTGGTCGTCAAACCATGTGTCACAGTAGAGGAGTGAGTTCGTTGTCGCTGAGTACGCGCCACGACACTGGCTCGTCGGATTGATTTTCCTCGACCCCACCGGGCGAGCATGACGCTGCCTGGCCTGCCTGACGTCGCTGCCACTTACGCGCGCACGATCGTCGGCGCCGTGCGGCAGGAGTACCCGAACGCGCCGCGGCACGTCATGCGCGCTGACGACGATCGTCCCACGCCCCGCGAGGCCCATCCGGCCTTCTACGGCTGCTTCGACTGGCACTCCGCGGTCGAGATGCATTGGGCGCTGGTCCGGATGCTGCGCACGGTTCCGGAAGCGCTGCCCGCCGACGAGGTCCGCGCCGTCCTGGCCGATCATCTTCGCGCCGACGCGCTCGCGGCCGAGGCGGCGTACCTGACCCACAACCCTGGGTGGGAACGTCCGTACGGGTGGGGTTGGGCGCTGGCACTGGCCGCCGAGATCGACGCCTGGGCCGCCGACGGGGAGGCCGACGCGCGGCAGTGGTCGGCGAACCTGCGTCCGCTCGCCGACGTCGTGGCCGCGGGCTTCGTCCGCTGGCTACCGAACTTGACGTATCCGGAACGGGTCGGTGCGCACGCCAACAGTGCGTTTGCCCTCGCCCGCGCGCTGCCGCATGCCCGGGACCGCGCGTCGGCCGGCGACCCGGACCTGCTCGACGCGATCGGGGATGCGACGCAGCGCTGGTTCGGCTCCGACGCCGACTATCCGGCCGCGTGGGAGCCCGGTGGCGCCGACTTCCTGTCCGCTGCGCTGGCCGAGGCGGAACTGGTAGCTGCGCTGATCGAGCCAGCGGCGTTTCCCGGCTGGCTGACCGCGTTCCTGCCCGGCCTGGCCGCCGGCGCTCCGGCGAACCTGTTCACCCCGGCCGTCGTCAGCGATCCGACCGATGGCCAGGGCGCGCATTTGCACGGGCTGAACCTCCATCGTGCCTACGGGTTCGGGTTGCTGGCCGGGCGGCTTCGCCCCTCCGACCCGCGGGTTCCGATCCTGTCTTCGGCCCGGGAAGAGCACGCCGCCGTGGCCCTGCCGGCTGTGGTCGGCGAGGGCTGGATGGTCGAGCACTGGCTGGCTTGCTACGCCGTTCTGCTGCTGTCCTAGGCGCGGGCGAACGGGCGTGCCGGTCGAGAGATGGGCCACCTCACCGCGGCTCGTAGCGCTTGCGGCACCTACGATCCGAGTCATGCCCGCCGAGCCGCTGGAACCGCAGTCGCTGGCACTCGCAGCCGACTTCCCGACCCCGAGCCGCGCGGAATGGCGGGCCCTGGTCGCGGCCGTCCTCGCGAAGTCGGGCGTGGCCGAGGACGTCGATCCCGAGGACGCACTGTCGTACACGACCTACGACGGGATCCGGATCAAGCCGCTCTACACCGCCGACGATGCGCACGACCTCGATGCGGACGGCCGGCCCGGACACCCGCCGTTCGTGCGCGGCGCGACGCCGGACGGCGCCACCGCCACCGGGTGGGACGTGCGGGTGCGGCACGCCGATCCCGACGTGGCGCGGACGAACAAGGCCGCGCTCAACGACCTCGAGTCAGGCGCCACGTCGCTGTGGCTCGTCCTCGGCGCCGGCGGGCTGGCCGAGTCCGACCTCGAAGCCGTGCTCGACGGGGTCTACCTCGACCTCGCCCCGATCGTTCTGGACGCCGGCCCGGACACCCTCTCGGCCGCCTCGGCTCTGCTTACCTTGAGTAAGCAGCGCGGCGTGGACCCGGCTGAGCTCACCGGTTCGCTCGGTGCCGACCCGATCGGAACCCGAGCGCGGACCGGCGCCGCCGCCGATCTCGACCTCCTGACCGCTGTTGGCGAGCAGAGCAAAGCGTTCCCGAACCTGCGTCTGGCCACGGTCGACGGCACCGTCTATCACGAGGCCGGCGCCAGCGACGGGCAGGAACTGGGCATCGCCGCATCCGTTGGCGTGGCCTACCTGCGAGCGCTCACCGCCGCCGGCTGGTCGGTCGACGCCGCGCTGGCGGCGATCGAGTTCCGCTGCGCCGTCACCGCCGAGCAGTTCCCGTCCATCGCCAAGCTGCGCGCCGCCCGTCGCATCTGGGATCGCATCGCCGAGCTCTCGGGTGCGTCGACCGAGCGCCGCGGGCAGCGCCAGCACGCCGTGACGTCGGCGGCCATGCTCACCCGCCGCGACCCCTGGGTGAACCTGCTGCGCACCACCATCGCCTGCTTCGCCGCGGCGGTAGGCGGGGCCGACTCGATCACGGTGCTGCCGTTCGACGCCGCGATCGGACGGCCCGACGACTTGGCCCGGCGCATCGCCCGCAACACCTCGGCCGTGCTGCACGACGAGTCGAGCCTGGCGCGGGTGCTCGATGCGGCCGGCGGTTCGTGGTTCATCGAGTCGCTCACCGACGACCTCGCCGAGAAGGCGTGGACGGTGTTCACGTCGATCGAGCGGGCCGGCGGGGCGCTGGACGCGCTGGACGGCGGCGTGATCGGCGACCTCATCGCCCAGACCCAGACCAAGCGGGCCGACGACATCGCGCACCGCCGCGCTCCGATCACCGGCGTCAGCGAGTACGCCTTCGTCGACGAGAAGCTGGTGCAGCGCCCGCCCCTGCCATCAGTCGGCGCCGACGGCGCCGCCCTGCTGCCCCGGATCCGTTACGCGCAGGACTACGAAGAGCTCCGCGACCGCGCCGACGCCGCGGCCGAGCGGCCCAAGGTGTTCCTCGCCAACCTCGGACCGCTCGCCGCGCACAGCGCCCGCGCCGCCTTCGCCGCGAACCTCTTCCAAGCCGGCGGCCTGGACTGCGTCACTGGCACCGGCGAGATCACCGACATCGTCCGAGCGTTCACCGAGTCCGGCACGTCGGTCGTATGCCTGTGCTCGTCCGACAAGGTCTACGCCGACGAGGCGCGACCGGC
>JAOPVG010000011.1 GCA_025966255.1 Jatrophihabitans sp. | reverse complement strand
GTGCTCCGCCGCGACCCGTTGCCAGGCCAGTCGAGCGGCGGCGCGCCGCGCGGCGAGCTGGGCCGTCGCCCGCGTCACTGCCCGCCGCAGCGCGGCTTCCTGTTGGCCCGCCGCCCGCTCGGCGGCACGCAGCCGAAGCTCGACAACGTCGATCTGCGGCGCCGTCCTGGACGCGGTGATTGCGGTGGCCGCGGCAGCGTCGGACCGGGCGTGGTGTTCCGGCGCGGCCGCGAGGGCAACCGTAACGCCGGCGGCGACGGCGGTGCTGACGGCACAGGCGAGGCGAAGACGGCGTCTCATGGGGTGCTCCTGGGTCGGTCCGGGCGTTCGGATGTCACCCCCCGGCCTTGCATCCGACGACTAGGACATCGCTCGATCTGCCAATAGGGTTACGGCCACTTCACGAAGCGGGGCAGCTCCTGGAGGTGATCGACGATTCGGCGCCATGAGTTGACGGACTCGGTCGCCCGCGATGCCGCGCGCGGCGACCGCGACGCAGTCGGCGTCGTCTACGCCGCGCTCTCTCCTGCGATCCTCGGCTACCTGCGGGCTCGCGGCGTCGACGACCCGGAGGCAATGACCAACGACGTGTTCGTCAAGCTGTTGCCCATCGTGCCTGAACTGAAGGGCGGCGCGGACGGCCTGCGGAAGCTGGCGTTCACCATCGCCCGGGCCCGGATGATCGACAGCCTGCGGGCGCGATCCCGGGCGGGGACGACCGTGCCCTTCGACCCGACCCTCGACAATCGCGCAGTGCCGTCGGCCGAGGATGACGCCCAGGCCGCACTGGCTCTCGCGCGGGTGCATGCAGTGTTGGATCTGCTGCCCGAGGAGCAACGCGAGGTCGTCACGTTGCGGGTCGTCGGCGACCTGACCGTCGAGCAGGTAGCGGCCGTGATCGGAAAATCTTCGGGCGCGGTGAAGCAGTTGCAGCGGCGGGGAATGGTCGCGATCCGGCGGGCGCTGCAGGAACGGCGGGTAACCCTGTGACCCGTTACGGCGATGGATACGACGAGATGACACGAGGACTGGACGAGCACGGTGCGTTGAGCACGGGCGGCGCACCGGACGATGTCACGCAGTTCCTGACCGAGCTCCGGCTGCTCGGGATCGGCGAGCCGCCCGAGCCGTCGGACGAGGTTGCTGCTCTGCTCGGGGCACCGCCGTCGCTGACCCGGCGGCGAGCGACTCGCGTCCTCGTCCGCAGCGGGCTGGCCGCAGCGGCGCTGGTGATCGCCGTGGTCGCCGCCGCCGCGAATCACAACCTTCCCCAGCCCGCGCAGCGAGTGGTCTCCAACGTGGTCAACGTGTTGACGCCGTTCGAGATCGCCCCGAGGAATGCGAGTCCTCCGACTCCCCCGACGGCCGTGCCTTCGGTTCCGCAGGCGGCCGTGCCGACGACGCCCGCCCCTCATCCGCGAGCGACTCGAACTGCGCAGCCGATCGTCCCGGTGCCACTCCCGCCGAGCCGCGCAGCGACCGGGTCCGGCGATGACCGAACCGGCTCCGGCCAGCCGAGCGCCACCACCGACGATCACCCGGTGCCGGACTCCGACGACGGGGCCGGCTCCGGCGCAGCGAGGGACATCACGCCTTCGGCGGCTCCAACCAGGGGTGACGACGGCGCACCGCCGACCGGCGGTCGTGGCGATCTCTGACTGCGGACAGCTCAGGCGAGCGTCGATGCCGTCAGCTCGGAGTGCTCGGCCTGCGTCAGGGCGGCGGGCCCGCGTCGTTGTGCCCCGGTTGGAGCCTCGCCAGGCGGTCGGATAGATCGTCGATCTTCGCGGCCAGCGCGGCGATGTCCTGTCGAGTCGCGTACAGCGCCTCATCTTCGACAGCCCGCACCCGGTCGATCAGCCATGAAGCGACGGTGGCTGTGACGACACCGATCAGCGCGATACCCCCGAGCATGAGCCCGACTGCGATTGCTCGCCCCTGTCCGGTGACGGGGAACCGGTCGCCGTAACCGACGGTGGTCACGGTGGTCGCTGCCCACCAGAGGGCGTCGGCGAAGCTCGAGATGTTCGAACCGGCATGTCCGCGTTCCGCATCGAGTACCGCAAGGGAGGCGCAACCAATCAGAACGACGGCCGCGCCGGCCACGTACACCGCCACCTTGCCGCGGAAAGACGCCGTGGCTTGCCGGTTCAGCACGCGCAGTAGCAACAACAGGCGTAGCAGACGCAGGGGGCGGAAGATCGGCAGCGCGACCACGACGAGGTCGGGCAGGTGTCGTATGACGTAGCGTCCGCGCGCAGACGCCAGGCTGATCCGGATCACGTAATCGAGCGCGAACACCACCCACGTGGCGAGGCTGACCGCTCGGCACACCGCGCCCCAACCTCGCGGCAGGTCTGGCTCGAGAATCGGCCAGGCGTAGGCAGCGAGGAAGAGCAGGGCTGCGGCCGTCAGCGGCCATTCGGCGCAGCGCTCCCAGCGACTTGCGTGGGGTTCGCTCACCGCCGGCAGCGTAAGCGTGCGGCGCTCAAGGTGCCAGCGGAGACCGCCCCCTGCCGACGGTTCAGCGCGCCACGTGCGTCCAGGTCGTCGCGGTTCATGCGGTGATCCTCTCAGCGGCAGCGGGGGGTCGAATCCGTCCGAGCACTGCTCGAGAGATTCCTTGTGCTGCCTCTGCGTGTGTCTGATCGTCACCGTTTACAACCTGATGGCCCGGGAGGATCATTAAGGCAGTCGCTGGGCTGCAACAAGCCTTGCCGGAGGACACATGGCCAGCGAGGATTTTTCGCATGCGATTGCGCCGGACCGATTGATCGGTCCGTTGATCGGTTTCCCGACGGCTGCCGACGCGGCAGTGGTGCAGCTGAGCCAAGAGGTCGACATGGACCTTTGGCTCGTGACGAGGGTGGAGGCCGACGACCAGCGGATCGTCGCATCATGCGGCCGATGGGCCGACCGCGCCCCGGTCGGAGCCGTGTTCTCGTGGATGGACTCGTTCTGCGCGCACCTGCTCGCGGGCCGACAAGCCACGTTTGCCCCCAATATCGCGGCCGTACCCCACTACGAGGGCTCAGCCACGGGTCCGCTCAAGGAAGTGCGTTGCTACCTCGGCGTGCCGCTCCTGCAAGCAGACGGCGCGCTGTTCGGAACGCTGTGCGCATTCGCCGGCTCACCTCGCCCTGACTCCATCACCGATTGCCGAGACCTGATCGACTTCGCCGCCCGGATGCTCAGCACCGTCCTCGCCGCGGACGTCCTGGCGCGTGAGCGCGCCGACGAGCTTGCCCGCCCGCGTTCATTGCTCGAGCGCGACAGTCTGACGCAGTTGTACAACGGTCACGGGTGGCTCAGCGCGCTCGCCCGGGAGAGCGAACGCTGCCGGCAGTATGGGCTGCCCGGCAGCGTCCTGGCGGTGGGCCTGGACGGCCTCGAGGCGGTCAGCAAGCGGGAGCGTAGGTCCGTCGATGACGGCACGGTGCAAGCGTGCTCGGAGGTCGTTGCCGGCTCATGCCGGCCCGGCGATGTAGCCGCCCGACCGAGCAGCGATACGTTCGCAATCCTCGCTGTAGAAGCCGACATCATCGCGCTGCGATCACTCGCAGATCGCGTTCGGCGTGGTGTGCGTTCGGCGGGATTGCCGGCATCGGTCGCGGGAGCAACCCGACGGACCGGTGAGGACCTCAACGAGACCTGGCAGCGCGCCAGCGATTCGATGGCCTTGGAAGAGCGACGACGCAATGTCCTCCTGCACCGTGCATTGAGCAGCCTTGATCACCCGCGCAGTCCACCTCCGCGGAACGCAGCGAGCGGTTGATGTCCTACTCACTGACCCGGCGCTACGTTCTGATTGAGCCGGAAGAGGTTTGTGGGGTCGTAGCGGCGTTTGAGTTCAGCTAACCGCTGGTGGTTGGCGCCGTAGGCAGCGCGCACTCGTTCGGGTCCCTCGGTGCCGAGGTTGTTGACGTACACAGCGTTTTCCAGGTGCGGCT
>JAOPVG010000606.1 GCA_025966255.1 Jatrophihabitans sp. | reverse complement strand
GCCCGGGCCGACTTCTCCAGCTACGGCCCGTGGGTGAGGCTGGCCGCGCCCGGCGTGGGGATCGTGTCGACGGCCCCGCGCGCCGGCTCGCAGTTCTTTCCGACGACGTCGGGCTACGCGGAGGGCGACGGGACGTCCTTCTCGGCGCCGCTGGTCGCGGGCGAGGCGGCGCTGCTCAAGGCCCAGAACCCGGCCCAGTCGGTTGCCCAGTTGCGCCTTGCTCTCATTGCGTCGGCGCACGGTTATCAGAACCGCGGCCTCGGTGCCGGCCAGGTCGATTTCGCCGCGGCCCTGAAGCACGTGCCGCCGACGACCAACCCGACTGCGCTCGCTGTGACCGGAACGCAGGATCGCCTGGAACTGCAGGCGACATCGAGCGCGGCTGAAGTGCGGTTCAGGATCGACTCGGATCCGTACCTCGCGCCAACGCCGGTGACGGGCGGTGTCGCCACCGTCAACTGGGCGTCGTGGGGTTTCCCGAACGGTCCACACACGCTGCGCGCGGTCGACTGCACGGCGTACGGCGAGTGCGGTTCATCCGGCGCCCCGGTCACGTTCAACTTGGCCAATGACGCTCCGGCCGTCACGTCACCTGCGGCCGACAGCACGGCCACCGGTCGGTTCACGATCGCGGCGGAACACCCGTCCGGTGGCGGCGCGCAGCTGCTCGTCGACGGCCACGTCTCGGGATTTGCCGCGACGAGCCCGTACTCGTTCCCCGTGAACGGCACCAGCTTGTCCGACGCGCAGCACACGGTGCAGGTGCAGCTGTGCTCGACGACAGGCGACCACTGTGGCGGACCGGCCTCGCCCGACATCGCGCTCACCTCGGCGTCGTTGCACCCGAAGATCACCTCGTTCTCTCCCGCGCGGATCAGCCCGAATCACGACCGCGTCAAGGACACCGGCACGCTGACGTTCACCCTGCCCGACCCCGAATCCGTCGTCGTGCAGACCCTCGACCGCGCCGGTGCCGTAGTGCGGTCCGCGCCGCTCGGCACCCTGGACCCGGGCCCGCACACGTGGATCTGGCGCGGTCGTCACGACGACGGGTCGAATCTGGCCGACGGCTCGTACACGGTGGCGATCGCGTCGTCGCACGCCGTCGACGGCTTCACCCGGCTCGGCTGGACCAGCCGCACCGGGATCATCGACGTGCATGCCCCGACCATGACGAAGACGACGGGCAACCGCGCGGTGTTCTACCCGTACAAGGACACCTACAAGGACGCCTTCACGCCGCGGACCACGCTCAACGACGCCGGCACGCTGACGCTCACCGTCCGCGACGCGCACGGCAGGACGATCCGCACGGTGTCAGCCGTCCGCGCCAAGGGCGCCGCAGCGATCTCGTGGTACGGCAGCAACAGCGGTGGCCACCGGGTCGCGGCCGGCACCTACACCTGGACGTTCACGATCACCGACGCCGCGGGCAACATGCGCCGCACCCCGACGTACCACGTGAGCGTCTCCGCGAAGCGTCTGGTGACCACGACGACGAACGTCACCGCGCGCGCGGACAGTGCCAGCGACTCCGGCGGCACCAAACCATCCTGTTCCTACGCCAGTCGCAGCCAGTCGGTCTTCGCACACGGTCTGCGTCTCGTCGACGGGTGCTCGGCGGCCGGATTCGACTACGCCTTCGCCCGCTTCGTCTTCACCGCACCGCAGGCGGTCAGCTACAAGCGACTCGCCATCCAGGCGTACGGCCATTCGCAGCACCGGCCGTCCGAGCTCATGACGTCGGTCCAGCGCAACGACGGCGGCGTCGAGGTGCCGGGCTATCGCACGATCACGTTCGCGGGCAACCAGTGGTACACGATCGCCTCGGTGCCGGCGGCCGGACACGTCACCGCCCACCGGCACAGCGCCTTCGAGCTGATTCTGGACAGCTACTACCCCGGGCGTAACGACTTCGATCTGGGCTACGCGCGACTTCGCATCACCTACGTGACGCTGCGTTAAACACAAAGGCCACCGGGATGACGGCCCGGTGGCCTCCGTGCCCTGCGCCGGAGTCCGGTAGGGGGGCTCCAGACCCGGATCCCAACGCGGAAGTGCGCGCGATGTTGATCAAGATGGGTGATCTTGGCTGGTCAGTGCTCCCGGTCGACGCCTGGTCGTCGGTGCACCCGGGTCGTCAGTAGGTCCGATCAATCGGCTCGACGTAGGGCGTGCGCGGCGACTGCGCGACGAGCGTGGTGCGCCGACGGTTGGCCATCAGGAAGAGCTCGACCAGCAGGCCCACCCCGCCGACAATCATCAGGATGACACCGACGACTTGGAGGTCCACTCCGCTGAGCTTCGCGGTGACCGCGAACTTGAGGATCGCGCCGATAGCGATCAGTACTAGGGCAGCTCCGATGCGCATGACGGGCTCCTTCTGGTCTGACAGCCGCTCGGTGCGGCTCGATCGGGATACCCGTTGGCCCTGATCGGCTAACGATCACCGCACATCGCAGCTTATTGACTCCTGTTCAACACGGTGGTTACAGTCGGGTATGTCCCCAGAGAGCCGCCGGCCTCGGCCCCGCGCCCGCACCAACCGCCCGTACGACGTCGTCGTCTTCGGCGCGACCGGATTCGCGGGCCGGCTCACCGCCGAATACCTCGCCCGCAACGCGCCGCCCGAGTGCCGCTGGGCGCTG
>JAOPVG010000427.1 GCA_025966255.1 Jatrophihabitans sp. | reverse complement strand
GTCGATGCGCTCGAGCCCGAGACGCCGCAGGCTCATCTCGACCTCTTGACGCAGGTACTCCGGACGCCCCACCGGTGCCCACACGTCCGGCCCGTGCCGCACCAGGCCGGCCTTCGTCGCGACGAGCACCTGCTCGGGGTACGGATGCAGTGCCTCGTGGATGATCTCCTCGCTGACGTACGGCCCGTAGGAGTCAGCTGTGTCGATGAGGTCCACGCCGAGTTCCACCGCCCGGCGAACGACCCGCACGCACTCGGCGCGGTCGTCGGGCTCGCCCCAGATGCCCGGCCCCGTCAGGCGCATCGCGCCGAAGCCGAGACGGTGCACCTCCTTGTCGCCGATCGTGAACGTGCCGGACGAATGAATCTTGAGATCGGGATCAGCCATGCCTGGAACTCCTCTGATTCGCTGTTGATCCTGGGGTGACACCTACCCGCGGGCGCCAACCATCTCCTACCCGCCGCGGCCGGGAAGATCCCGCGGCCCGCGTAGGTTCACCCCGGGTGAGCCGACGCAGTGGTCCTCGCCCGGGCGCTGCTCCGCGAGCCGACCTGGCCGCAGTGGCGCGGCCCACGAACTCGGCGATGACGTGTACTGGCCGGATCCGTACCTTCGTGCTCGGCCGTCCTGACGCAAGATGGAAGTACCGATCAGACGCCCCTCACCCAAGGAGAGACACATGCCCACTCGTACCGCTCGCACGGCCTGGACCGGCAACCTGCAGGAAGGCTCCGGCCAGGTCGAGCTCACCAGCTCGAAGGTCGGCACCTTCGACGTCTCCTTCCCCAAACGCACGGCCGATGACGCGGGCGGCACAACCAGCCCTGAGGAGCTCATCGCTGCGGCGCACTCCGCCTGCTACGCCATGGCACTCTCCAGCGAGGTCGCGAACGCCGGCGGAACCCCGCAGGCGCTCGACATCCGGGTTGACGTCTCGCTCGGCCCGGACCCGGCCGGCGGATTCCGGCTCACCGGCATCAAGCTCACCGTCCGTGGAGAAGTGGACGGGCTCGACAACGATGCCTTCGTCACGGCGGCCGAAGCCGCCAAGGTCGGCTGCCCGGTGAGCAAGGCACTCACCGGCGTCGACATCACCCTCGACGCCGCGCTCGAGACCTGAGCAATCGGACGGGTCAGCCCACCGCCCGGCGGCGGGCTCGCGCAGCGAGCTCTTGCTCGTGCACCCACAGCACGCCGCAGCCGAATGCCGCCGCACCCTGTGCCCCGGCGGCGATCTGGCGGAGGAACTCGGTGGCGACCACGCAGTCCTGGTGGTCGCCGAGCAGCTTCTGCAGCCGTTTGGCCCGCTTGATCGTCTTGCTCTGATTGCCGATGACCGTCGCGGCGAAGGTAGCGACGTAGCGCGCCCGCTTCGCGGCCTTGCGAGCTCGATGCAGCCCTTCGTCGTCATGGGCCCGCTTGAGCCGCTTCTCCACCTGTCCTTCGGCGGCGCGGACGTAGCGGGCGAGGCGTTCTTCCGGCTCGTCGGCCGCCGCGGTGAACGGAGGATCGTCTCGCCACTCGCGCACGGTCCGGAGTAATGCGAAGTAACGCCGGCTCGCCATCGCCGCCGCGAGACTGGCGCGCGCGGCAGCCTCCCGCTCATTCAGCTCGCGTTCGATGAGCGCCGCCGAGTCGTCCAGAGGCATCCGGTCAGCCAGGTCACGCACTGACCGACGTAGGTGCACCCGCAATACCTGGAGGTCGCGCACGGCACCGAGGACACCGGACATCCACGCGAGCTCGGCATCGAGAATTGCGGTGCGATCCGCATCAACGACAGTCACGATGCGTAGGGCGCTGCGCACCATGCGGATCGCGACGCGGGTGTCGTGGACTGCGTCTTCGCCGCGGCGCAGGGCGAGGTCACCGCGCAGGATCGCATCGTGCTGGGCGCGGAGGAAGTAGTGCAGCGCGGCTCCGACCGTGCCACCCGAGTCCGCGGGCTCCGCCGCCTCCACGGGCTCCGGGGCCGCGACGGCGCCGGCCTTGGTCAGCCATTTCGCCGTGGCCTTGAGAAACGGGCCGTCCCACCCGGAGACCTCGACGCGTCGTCGTTCGGTCACTGCCAGGGCGTCGCCCACTTCGGCGATACGCTCGACGACGTCGGCTACCTCGCCCACCTCGGCGCACTCGCCCTGCCGTACGGCCCACGTGGTGCGATCGCTGTCCACGCGGCGATCCAGGCGGAGCGCGGCACCGGCCCGTATCCCCAATAACAGCTCACGCAGCTCGACCGGCACAGTTCGTCCGGTCGGCGGAACGGTGATCACCAGATCCGCGAACCGCAGCGTCCACGACGCCCCGGTGCCGTCCGTGCGCACGAGCCGGGCGCCGACCGCCCGAAGGTCGCCGGCCGCCGTGTCGTAGTAGGTGCGCGATTCGTGCTCGGAGGCGACGTCGACCCGGCCGCCCTTGGGCACCACCGGGCTTTCGAGCTCGGGCAGGGTCCAATCCAGTGAGACGTCGAAGACGCAGGGCCGCCCGTCCCGCTCGGGGTTGTCGCGCATCCTTCCGCCCTTCCGTATCTGCGCTCAGGCACCCAGCCTAGGGCGCGGCCGGTTTACGAGCTGACCTTCGATGGGCCGACCGGTTGAGGCATGACTCGCCGGGCCGTGTTTGATCGATAGGTGGCATTACGCAGCTTCGCCGAGGTGAGCGCACTCGCTCCGATCGGTCCCGGCCAATTCGAGGCCGCGGTCGACTCGCAATGGACGATCGGCGGCAAACCCAACGGCGGTTACCTGCTCGCCGTGCTGGGCCGCGCCGCCGTTGCCGTGGGCACGCACGAGCACGTCATCGCGGCCAGCGCCCACTATCTGCACTCCCCCGACCCCGGTCCCGTCGGGGTCGAGGCCGAGGTGTTGCGGAGCGGCCGGTCGGCCAGCCAAGTGCACGCGCGCATGCTGCAGGACGGCCAGCCGTGCGTCGAGGCACTGCTCACCACGAGCCGGCTCGATCCGGCGGCCGAGCCCCATTGGGGCGCTGGGGCGCCGACCCCAGGCACCAGCCGGTACCAGGAGTCGATTCAGCTGCCCGGCGTCACCCCGACCGGAGTGCCGGTCTCGCTCGCGGAGCAGGTCGATGTGCGCATCGATCCCGACTCCTTCGGCTTCAGCCAGGGCCGCCCGTCGGGACGCGGCGAGCTGCGGGGTTGGCTCGCGCTTCCGCACAGCGAGCCGTTCGACCCGGTGTCACTGCTCTTCGCCGTCGACGCGTTTCCACCTGCCACCTTCGACATCGAGATGACCGGCTGGGTGCCGACGCTCGAGCTGACCGTGTACGTGCGCGCGTTACCGGCGCCGGGCCCGGTCCGGGTCCTGCAAAAGGCGAACGTGATCGATGCCCAGCGGGTCGACGAGACGTGTTGGGTGTGGGATTCCCGCGGGCGCGTGGTCGCGCATGGCACCCAGCTGGCCGGGATTCGCCTCGGATGAACGCGGCGCACAGCTCGGGACGCTTTGTGAATACGTGCACAAACCCTCCGGCGCGGGGCAGAATGGCTCGGTGAGCATGTCGCCGCGTCGCCGGGTCGCGGCTAGCCGAGCGTGGTGGGCGCAAAGCCTGGGCGGTTCTGGCTGGCGGCGGATCCGCGAACTCGACCTCGACACGCACGCGCTGGCCTTCTGCGCGCAGCAGGTGCTGTGCACAGCGCCGCTCATCGTGGCGATGTCGGCCGTGATGCAGCGCGAGACCGGCAATGGCGGCGGCTACATCCTGACCCGGTTTTTCGGCCTGCGCGGGCAATCCGCGCAGGCCGTCAATCGACTGTTCGGCAACTCGGCGCCCTCGATCAGCACGTTCGCACTCGTCCTCGCGTTCGTCACTGCTCTGATCTTCTCGACCAGCGTCGGCGCCGTGCAGCAGCGGGCCTTCGAAATGATCTGGACGCTGCCCCGCGCCAACGGATTCCGGTCCTATCTCCGGCAGTTGGGCTGGGCCGTCGTGTTGGGGATCTACTCGATCGCCATGTTGATGGTCGGTCGCGTCGGGCGCTCCTTCGAGGGATATGCGGAGCGGCCATTCGCCGTTCTCGCCGCGATCACCCAGGGGGCGCTGACGTTTGCCTTCTACTGGTGGTCGCAACGGTGGTTGCTAGGTCGGCGACTCACGTGGCGCGCGCTCCTGCCCGGCGCGATCTGCGTGGGCATCGGCACGGCCATCCTGTTCCGGCTCACTCGCGTGATCATGCCGGGGCAGATCTCGTGGCAGGTGCACGCGTACGGGGTCATCGGCGCCGTGTTCGTACTTTCGGTGTGGCTGATGATCCTGAGCGGGGTGATCTTCGGCGGCATCCTGCTCGGTGCCCTCATCACCGAACGCCGCGCTGATGCGGAGAAGATGGAAGCCGGCGACACCGACGAGTCACCGCTCACCCTCGAGGGCCTGCAGTCCGCGGAGTCACGAAGCGAGGAACTGCCGGCCGCGCCACCGCCTCAGGAGTTCTCCTCGACGTAGTCGTCGGGGTCCTTGTCAGACGTGTCGACGCCCTTGCCCGCCGGGTGTTGGTGATAGAAGCGAAGCCACTTCATCGCCAGTTCGTGCCGCATCTCGGCCGAAGTGCTCTTGATGAAGTCGGGCAGCGCCTCCCGCTCCTCCTCGTCGAGGTGCTTCCCGTTCTCGGTGCGCGCCTTGCCGACGGCCTCGAACCACTCGCTGGTGCCTACTCGGTGGTTGCCGGCCTCGCGTACCGCGTCGCGGATCGCGTTGTGGTCGGTGATCGCGTCCTCGGTCTCGTCCTCAGGATCGCCCGCCCGGCCCTGCTTCAGCAGGACCGGGTAGAAGACGGTCTCCTCGGCCTCGGCGTGGGTGTCCAGTCGGATCGCGAGCGGCTCCCAGACGGCGGCGAGCTCCTCGTCGGTGCTGGCGTCGTCGAGATAGAAGAAGTGCCGTCGGAACCAGTCGTGATCCTCATAGATCAGTTCGATGATGTCGGCCATGTCCCCACCTTGCCACTCCC
>JAOPVG010000557.1 GCA_025966255.1 Jatrophihabitans sp. | reverse complement strand
TCATGCTGGGTCGTAAGGATTACACCGACGAAGAGATCAAGGCGGCGTCCACTGCGATGTACGCGCAGCTGGCGGCCTACAAGAAGCTGGCGAGCGCGGTCGACAAGTCGACATCTGACAGCGCGCGATCCGCACTCGAGACATTCGAGCCGATCTTCCTCAACAACTTGATCCTCGCCCTCGACCGCTTCTTCGTACACCGGGTTCGGATGGTTACCGGCAAAGACGGCAACCCGCTCAACGAAGTGGAACTCCTGGTCGATTCGCTCATGAACAATGACGGCGTTCTCCGCGGCAACAACGTGATCAAGCTGACGCCGGAAGACAGCGTGCTGAAACTCAACGTCGGCGACCGGATCACCTTGACGTCCGACGATTTCGAGCGCCTGTGCGAGGCGTTCCTCGCTGAGGTCGAAGCCAAGTTCAGCTCGGTACCGTGACCAGATGGACTTGCCGGAACGATTCCGCTGGCGGGGACGCGAGGTCGCGTGGTGTCGCGTCGGTGCAGGCGATCCCGTGGTGTTCTGTCACGGCACCCCTTGGTCGTCGAAGACCTGGGCGCGGTTTGCCGAGGCCCTGAGCCGAGACTTCAGCGTCTTTCTCTGGGACATGCCCGGCTACGGTCAATCGTCCAAACAGCCTGAACACGACGTGGACCTCGCCACCCAGGGAGAACTGTTCACCGAGCTGCTCGCCCACTGGAACCTCGACGCGCCGCACGTGATCGCCCACGACTTCGGCGGCGCAGTCTCACTCCGGGCCCTGCTGCTGCACGGCGCTCGATTCGCGTCGTTGTGCTTGGTCGACGTCGTGGCTCTCCGGCCCTGGGGCTCACCGTTCTTCCGGCTCGTCCACGAACACGCTGACGTGTTCGCCGCACTGCCGCCGGCCGTTCATGCCGGCGTAGCGGCGGCCTACATCGAGACCGCCAGTCATCGCGGCCTGCGCCCGGATGAGCTCGCCGAGCTGAGCGCGCCGTGGCTCACCGACGACGGCCAAGCCGCGTTCTACCGCCAGATCGCCCAGGCCGACGAACGCTTCACTCAGGAATTCGAAGATCGGCTATCCGACGCCCGGCTGCCGGTGCATATCGTCTGGGGCGAGCAGGACACCTGGATACCGCTCGATCGCGCCATTCGCCTGGCGGCCGCGATCCCCGGCGCCAGCCGACGCACGATCCCCGCGGCGGGTCACCTTGTGCACTACGACGCTCCCGCCGCGCTGGCCGATGAGCTGCGGGCGTGGCTGCAACGTTGCAGCGCCTAGGGCCTCTGTGGTGGGCGGTAGGGCAGGGTCTGGCCGTGGACGAGACTCGTGTTGGTACGACCGAACTGGGTGAGTTCGTTGATCAGAACGACGACGCGCGCCTTCCGGTCGAGGGCTACTACCAATGACTGGCCGGCTCAGCCCAGCTTCGCGCTGAGCCGATCGAGGAACTCGACCTGGCCGCCCACGACCTTCGGTCGAGCACTCGCGAGGTCGAACCAGTCGGCGCGGTCGATCTCGGGAAAGGCCTGGCGTCGGCCGGACTTCGGCGGCCATTCCATCTCGAACGTGTTGCTGACGATGGTCGTGGCATCGAGATCCCCTTCGACGGCCCAGACCGTGACGACCTTGCCGCCGCGCTGCCGGACGTCGCCGAGCGGCTGGTACGCCGCATCGTCCGGCGGCGCCGTGCCCAACTCCTCCTCGAACTCGCGGCGCGCCGCGGCGAGCGGATCCTCGTCGTCCGCGTACTCGCCCTTCGGGATCGACCAGGCCCCGGAGTCCTTCTTCGCCCAGAACGGGCCGCCCATGTGACCGAGCAGCACCTCCACCTGCGGGTCGGTGCGGCGGTACAGCAACAGGCCCGCACTGGGCAATCGCGCCATGCTGTCAGCTTGCCCGCCTACCCGGGAGGTCGGGGCATCGGGTAGGCAGGGTGGATGAACGGCATCGACGAGCGGCCCGCCTTCGTCTTGCATGACCACCGCAAGCCGCGGCCGCACTTCGATCTACGTCTCGAGGAGAACGGCGTGCTGCGCTCGTGGGCGGTGCCCCGCGGGCTGCCCGACGACAGTGCGCACGACCGCCTGGCGGTGGCGGTGCCCGATCACGGTCTGGACCACCTCGACTACACCGACGCCGACAAGTCGATCGCCGATACGGGTTGGTGGGAGGAGCACGACCGATCGGAGCGTCGCATTCTCTTCACGCTGCACGGCCGCACAAGCGCCCGCCGCTACGCGTTGATCCGCACGTCAGACGATTGGCTCCTGCATCTGACGAAAGATCAGCCCTGAGCTCGGCCTTGCGTGCGCAAGTAGTGGCGCTCGCTGCGGGCCCGGGCGCCGCAGTGGGGGTTGCACCACTCCTGATTGGGTCGCCCGCGCCGATAGAGCTGACCGCAGCCCGGCGCGTCACAGAGGGCGGGGCGCTCGAGGTCCGGTGAGCTGAGCAGGTCGATCGTCACGGCGGTCAACTCGGCCAGCAGTTGGGCCGCATCGTCGTCGGCCTCGAGCATCCGATAGGTCCTCGTGCCGGCGGTCGCGGCGAGCGTCAGCACCACGGGGTATCGCAGTGCGAATTCGTTCAGCTTGTGGCGGGAGCGGGCCGGCAATCGCCGCCCCGCCGCGGCGGCGCGCATCAGCTCCAGCGTCGCATCGCGCAGTTCCAAGAACGGGCCGAAGAGATCGTTGCCGACCGTCTCCGGCCGGGGCAGGCGATCGGCCTCGTGATCGAGCCATTCAGCCAGATCGTCGGGCGTGGCCAACAGGTCGACGTACTGCATGCCGCGGCGGCGGACCGTATTGGCGAGATCGATGGCGGGGTGATCACCCAGCCAACTCCACCGATCCACGGCCATGACCGAAGCGTAGAACCTACGGTTTTCAATCGTCAAACCG
The DNA here is from genome assembly GCA_025966255.1 of Jatrophihabitans sp. GTDB lineage: Bacteria > Actinomycetota > Actinomycetes > Mycobacteriales > Jatrophihabitantaceae > Jatrophihabitans. Next base: position 1,165 of record JAOPVG010000557.1, on the reverse strand, counting down.
TCAGTTATGGTCGAAAGATGGCGAAGCGCGCAGCCGTGACGGCGCTGTGCCTGGTGCAGTTCGTCGACGTGCTGGGCGTGACGGTGGTGATCACGGCGTTGCCGTCGATGCTCAACGATCTGGGGTCCTCGGCGTCGTCGGCGACGCCGATCGTGACCGGTTACGCGATGTTCTTCGGCGGTCTGCTCATGCTGGGGGCGCGCCTCGGCGACCGGTACGGCCACCGTACGGTGCTCGTCGCCGGTCTGGCCGTGTTCGCCCTCGGATCGTTGGTGGCGGCCATCGCCGGCTCACTGTTCTGGCTGGTCGTCGCCCGCTGCATCCAGGGCGCAGCGGCCGCGGGATCGGTGCCCTCAGCGCTGCGGCTGCTCTCGGCGGTGACGGCCGATGAGGGCGAGCGGCGGCGCGCGCTCGCGGCGTGGAGTGCGAGTGGCGCGGCCGCCGGCGCATGCGGGCTGATCCTCGGTGGGGTGCTCACCGACATCGCGGGCTGGCGGCTGCTGTTCTGGCTCAACCTGCCGCTGGCCGCGGGGCTGGTCGTGGCCGTGCTCCGCGCTGCGCCGGCGCTGCCCGCGACCCGGCGCAAGCGGTTGGACCTCCTCGGCGCCGCGGTCCTGACCCTCGCGGTCATGGGCCTGGTGCTCGGCTGCGCGCTGCTCGAGCAGTCGGGCCGGATGGGGACGGGCCTGGCCTTGACCGGTGCGGGCGTCGTGCTGTCGATCCTGTTCGCGCTGGTGGAACGCCGCAGCGCCGAGCCGCTCCTGCCGGGTGCGGCGATCCGCAACCGCCGGTTGCGCGTAGGTGCGGCCGTATCGGCCTTGAACACCGCGTCGACGAGTTCGGCGATCACGCTGGTCACCCTGTACCTCCAGGACACGCGGGGAGCGAGCCCGGCCGCCGCCGGATTCGCGCTGCTCCCGTTCAGCCTGCTGGTCGTGCTGGCTGCCGGTGTGGCGTCGGCGCGACTGATGCGCCGCGCCGGGCCTCGCGTCGCCGCGGCGATCGGTCTCGGCCTCATCGCGGTGTCCGATGTTGGTCTCCTCAGTTCGTCGACCGCGGTGTGGCTGCTGGTCGTCAGCCTCGGGTTCGGCGGGGTCGGTCTGGGCCTGGCCTCGGTCGCGGCGACGACGATCGGTACTGCCGTGCCTGAGGAGCTGGCCGGCAC
>JAOPVG010000534.1 GCA_025966255.1 Jatrophihabitans sp. | reverse complement strand
GCGCGCGTCGCCGCGCTCGAAACCGACGAGCACCTCGTCGTTGACCTCCGGTTGGAACACCGAACCGCGTTGCTTCCCGACACCCAGGCCGACCACGCGGGCCCAGGCGCTTTCGACCGTGCTGCCGGATGCCGCGTACTTTACCTTGACCCGGCCCATCTTGTCCGGGTCTTCCACCTGGGTGACGACGGCCGCCAGCAGCCCGTCGATCTCGAAGCCGGGGTCACGCGCGTGTGGTCCGAGCGTGTCGACGAGACCGCCGGGACGGATGGGGCCCGCGACGAACCGGGTGTAAAACCCGTCCTTGCGGTAGATGTGCTCCACCTGACTGACCACGTAGGTACCTGACGCCGGGCCCGCCCCGGCAACCTTGACCTTCGTCATGAGCATGATGTCCGGGTTGACGTGTCCGCGTCCCTTGGCGATGACCGCACTGGAGGCGAGATCGTTGTACATCGCGGTCGCCAACAGCTTCGCGTCGGCGCCGTTCTTCGGGTTCAGGTCGAAGGTTGACTGCGTCGACTTCGCCATAGTGGCCGGCTTGGAGCCGACATAGCCGTTGACGAACGTGGACGACGCCGTGGCTGCCGCCTGACTGGTGTTCTCGGAGATGTCCTGCTGGGTGTTGGCATTCCACCCCTTCACCGTCACCTCGCCGGGTCGTAATGCCGAGGCTCGGACCGAGAACTCGATGAGGTCGTCGCTCAGCGTGACCTCGACCGAGCCCACGTCGGCCCCGACATCAGCGATCGTCAGCTTGTCGTCCTCAACCCACCACACGCTGCCGGCGCGCTCGCAGGTCTTGTTCAGGAAGGCGAGGTTCGACCCACTCTGCAGCAGGTAGTCGTGGACGATGGCGGTCATGTTCTTCGAGGTGGCCTTCATCTGCACGCCGGCCTGGGTCGCAATCTGCTTGATCGCGTCGAGAAACGTGGACTGCAGGTAGGTCTTGAGCTGGGTGCCCAGCGCGAGCTTGTGGCCGAGATCGTCGACGGTGACGACCAGTTCGGGACTGTCGCTCGCATTCTGTTCCAGGCTGATCCCGGTCACCAACCCCGACAGCAACGTCGAGCTCGTGCGCGCTCCGTGGACCCGGATCTTGACCGTCGTCCCCAAGGCGAACTTGCCACTGCCCGACAGCTTGAAGCCGTCGTCGGCGAAGCGCAGGGTCGCCCGGCCGACGAGACAGAGGGCTTTTTCCACCCGCAGGCCGGTCACCGCGTCCTTCCACGAGTCCGGCAGGCCCGCGCCGCCCACGATGATCTCCGGCGCCATGAGGTCGATGCCGGTCACGGCGCCCCCTTTCGCGGAATGTTCAGAAGCGTCCCCGGACGGATGGCCAGCGGGTCTTCGATGCCGTTGGCGCCGGCCAGTTCACGCCATTGCGTGGACTCGCCGTAGTACTTGGCCGAGATCCGGTCCAGCGTCTCGCCGGGCTGCACCCGATGAACGCGGTGCGGACGCGGCGTGCCCGACGTCGGGTTCTGCGGACCGAAGGCCTTCGATGCCTCGAATTGGCGCAGTTCGAGGTGCATCTGAGCGCGCAACGGCACACCCGTGGACGAGAAGTAGGTGAAGCTGAGCCCGAGGTCGCGGACGACCGCGGGGAAGGAATGCATGTCGCCCCAGTGGAAGGTAACCGTCGACGGCCGCGCGTTGTTGGTGGCCTGATCGGTACCAGGCAGGCTCGGATCGACGTCCATCAAAGCCATGATCTTGCCCGTGTAATTCGTGACCGGGGTGCCGTCCGACGTAGTGTCGAAGACCAGGTCGAGGCGCAGCCAACCCGAGTCGGCACCGACGTAACGCAGCTTGGAAACCCCCTTGCCCGGCATCGGGTCGGCCGCCCAGTTGTTGCGTCGGCCGAGGGTGATCGAGCTGGGGTTGAACAGGCAGGGGATGCGCGCGCCGCCCTCCAGCTGCAGGAACGCCTTTTCGAGTTCGGCCATCAGAACACTCCTGGGTTGTGCCGTCGTCCGCGGCGTTCGAGTTCGTCGATGACCCGCTGTTCGATCTTTTCGACCACGACGTCGACGATTCGTTCCATCTCGGAATTCGAGATAGCAGCCGGTTGGACCGGGTCAGGGAAGGCCGGGCCGTCGCGGCCGATGCTCTCGAGCCGGAAGGGATTGCCATTGCCGTAGCCGCTGGGCGCACTCACGCTCTGACCTCCCGGACCGTCATCGAGCAGGGTGTTCGTGGCTTGGTTCGGACGCATCGTTCGGAACAACTCCGCAGTTGCCTGGACGAGGGAAGAACGGCCGGCCGTCGACCCAGCCGAACCCGGGCCGGCTGGCGCTGCGGACGTCGGCGAACCGGTCGCGCCCGGCGGCCGGCGCGCGACGTCCGGGACCGGCGGCCCGGCGGCTGGTGCGCGGAAGCTCATCGGGGGCGGCGCCGGCCGGTAGCTGCGGTGCAACATCAACTCGGTCGATGTCCCCATCCCAGCGATCACCGCACCGGCCATCGGGCCGATGCCGAAGCCGATGTCGGCGTCAGTGCCGGACCGAGCGGGCGCGCTGGATCCTGACTGTGAGTATGCGCCCGAACCCGGACCGCGGTACGCGCCCGCGCCGGAACCCGGCTGGGCGTGTCCGCCGGCGTCAGGACGCCGAGCCAGTGCGGGGCCGGCTGCTCGGCCGGGCCGACTCGCGGGCCCAGCGAAGGCGGGCGAGCGGCTCGATGGCGCGTCTCTCGTCGCAGGGGAGCGAGACACGACGCCGCCACGCGTTGCGGACGACGCCGCCGATCCCACCGATGCGGTGAAGGGCGCCGCACCAGGGGCCGGGACGGAGCCGGACGTCGACGCGGGGACGATGCGCTCCGGCGGGCTGAAGCCGCTCGCCAGTGCGTGCCGACGGATCTGGCCGGCCGGACGCGTGGTCGAGATCAGCTCGGGCATCGCCATCGCGGCGAACCTCGCGGTGGCGGCCTGCGAGTTGCGCGGCGGGTCGGATGAGTGCGCGGCGACCAGATGCCGGCCGGCCGAGGCGGACTCGGTGGGGAACGGGAACTGCTGACGCGGCCGGTCGGCACTGTCCGGCACTGCGCTCGACCCTGCGGAGCGCGCGGTGCCGGGCGAGACGCCGGGCACTGCGGCAGGGGAGGCGGCCGGGTGCGGCCGGGCCGACCCGGCTCCGGGCGCCGAGGGTGATGACGAGACGGCTGGTCGATCGATCGCCGAGCGTCGGATCGGTCCGAGGGCCGGGGACACAGCCGGCGGTGATGCGCTGCGCGCCGGACCGGCCTCGTGCGCCGCGCCGGATCGGCTCGACGCGGCGATGTCAGCCGAGGCGATTCCTGGAACCGTGCGGGCGGCGGCGACGCCTGGAGCCGTGCGGGCGGCGGCGACCCCTGGAGCCGTGCGCGAGGCGGCAATCCCCGGAGCGGTGCGCGAGGCGGCGATCCCTGGAGCCGTGCGCGAGGCGGCGACCCCTGGGGGTTCCGCTACGCCGGCGACGCGGAGCGCGGGCAGCGCCGGCGCGCGACTCGCGCCGGTCGCCGCAAGCCGGGCGATCGACAACGCCGGGCGCAGCTCACCCGGTCCCCGGTGCGCATGCCGTATCGAGCGAGTGCTGGCGAAGGCGAGACCTCGCCCGCCCCGGGACGCGACCGCGGCTGGGTGGGTTCGTTCGGGACTGGAGGTCGGCGCTGCGTCCGGACCGCTCGAGGCGAGGTCGACATGGCCGGAATCGGTCGGTCCAGCCGGGGAGCGGTGGATGACGGCGGGGTTGGCGGACACCGCGGCCGACGACGCTGATACGACCGGCGCATCCGAGTGTGGCGCCGACGATGCCGGCGAGGCGGAACCCGATTGGGCGGACGGCGATGCGGCGGGCGGCGATGCGGTGAACGGCGATGCGGTGAACGGCGATGCCGCGGACGGCGATGCAGCGGACGCGGCCGACGCCCCGTGCGGTGTCGATGCCGTCGACGTTGCCGG
>JAOPVG010000521.1 GCA_025966255.1 Jatrophihabitans sp. | reverse complement strand
CCTCTGGCTGGCCGCGGCGTGGATCGGTTTCGGGTTCCTGTGCGCCGCGATGAGCCGCCTCCCCGGGGTCGCGGGCCGAATATCGGGACGGGCGTGCCGCGTCGTGCTGCCCCGCGTGCTGTGGCGTGTGATCGTCGGATCCGCCGGTCTCGGCGTGTTCCTCGCTCCGGTCGCCGCCGGCGCCGAGTCGCCGACGGTCGCTCCGCCCATCGCCACGGCCGTTCCGGCGCCGGTGTGGCCGGTCGATGCGGCCGACCCTTCGCCGGCAAGTAGTCCGGCGACGGGCTCGCTACCCGCGCCGACCTGGCCCGCCGGGACGCCGGCGACGACCTCGGGAACCCCGACCTCGGGCCAGCCGTCCCGGTCCGCGTCGTCGCCGCATCCGTCGCCGACCGGGCGGACCTCGACCCCGACCAGCACGCCGGCGCCCACGCATCCGCCGACGAGTCCGACGCACCCGAAATCCGGACCGTCCGGCCCCAGGCCCAGCCGCGGCGCGCCGGGCGCCGGGCCGGTCCGGGTGCACGCCGGCGACTCGCTCTGGCTGCTGTCCGCGCATCGGCTCGGCCGGGATGCCACCGACGCGCAGGTCGCCGCCTCCTGGCCGCGCTGGTACGCGTCCAACCGAGACGTCATCGGCGCCGACCCAGCGCTGATCACGCCCGGCCAGGTGCTGCAGGCACCGGCCCCGACCGCCCAGGAGACGCGATGATCCGTCCGGCGCTGCCGGCATCACCCAGCGGGCGTTGGCCATGACCGCCGCGGTCGCAACGACGGAGCAGGCGCGCCGGGCCAAGCCGGCCCGTGCGGCGCTGCGGGTGCTCGTGCGACCTGCGCCGCAGCGCGAGCCGCCGTTCGACGACGAACTGGTGGCCGCACCGGTCCTGACTCCCTACGACCAGCGCCTGCCGTTCGAGAAGGCACCCGCTCCGGTCACCCGGCTGACGCCACCGATCCGCAGCAGTGGGCTGCCCGATCCGGCGACCTGGGGACGCCGCCTGCTCATCGGGCTCATCGAGACCGCGGACGGACGCCGGCCGCTGCACCAGCTCGCGTCACTCCTGAGCATGTCGGTGACGCGCGGGCTCGGCGCCGATTTCGAGCGCGCATCGCACGCGGGCACCCCGCACTGGCTGCATCGCGGCACCGTGCGGTCGATGCGGTCGGCCGAGCCGGCCGAGGGAGTGGCCGAGCTCTGTGCCACCGTCGAGACGGGCCGCCGCGTGCGCGCCGTGGCGATGCGGCTGGAGGAGCAGCACGGTCGCTGGCGCTGTGTGCGCCTGCAACTCGGCTGAGCGGCTTCCTGATCTCCTGTGTGTGGCGCTTTCGGGGGGCGCCACACACAGGAACCTCAGCGCTTCCGCTTGCTCTTGTTCGGGCCGCCCTTGTTGCCGCGGCTGCCGCGGTTCGGGTTGCCGCTGCGGGCCTGTTGGCGACGCGCCGTCGCCGAGTTCGTGGCGGCCTGCTTCTCGGCCTCGGTGGTCTGGACGTTGGGCGCGTCCGAACCGAGTTCCGGCGCACTGTAGGTGAGTGGCCGGTCGCCGCCGCTGCGGGCCAGCCCCTTCGCCTTGATGTGCGGCGAACTGCCATTGGTGCTGGTCTCGTGCTCCTCCTGCGCCGCCTTCAGCAGGGAGACGTCGAGCTTGGGCTCATCGGTGTCGGGCTCGGCGACGTCCGCGTCGTCAGCCCCCGCATCGTCGGCCACCGCGGTAATGACGGGCGCAGTCCCCGCCGGAGCGGCCGAGACGTCGCCGTCCTCGTCAACCTGCACCTCGAGGTTGAACAGGAAGCCGACCGACTCCTCCTTCACCGCATCCATCATCGCGGCGAACATGTCGAAGCCCTCGCGCTGGTACTCGACGAGCGGGTCGCGCTGCGCCATGGCGCGCAGCCCGATGCCCTCCTGCAGGTAGTCCATCTCATAGAGGTGCTCGCGCCACTTGCGGTCGAGCACGGACATCAGTACTCGCCGCTCGAGCTCGCGCAGCACCTCGGCACCGAGGTCCTCCTCGCGCTGGTCGTACGCGGCCTGCGCGTCGGCGACCAGTTCCTCGATCAGGAACTCGCGGGTGAGGTCGGACTTCTCGCCGCCGGCCTGCTCGACCGCTTCGTCCACGGTGAGCGAGACAGGGTAGAGCGTCTTGAGCGCCGTCCACAGCTGGTCGAGGTCCCACTCCTCCGGGTAGCCAGAGGCCGTGGCGCCCTCGATGTAGCCGCGCACGACGTCGTCGATCATCGGCCGGATCTGGTCGGTGAGATCGGCGCCTTCGAGAACTTGTCGGCGCTCGTCGTAGACGACGGTGCGCTGCTTGTTCATGACCTCGTCGTACTTGAGGACGTTCTTGCGGATCTCGAAGTTCTGTTGCTCCATCTGCGTCTGCGCCGACTGGATCGCCTTCGAGACCATCTTCGCCTCGATCGGGACGTCCTCCGGCAGGCGCAGCAGGTTCATCATCGCCGCGACGCGCTCGCCGTTGAACCGCACCATCAGGTCGTCGCCGAGCGAGAGATAGAACCGCGACTCGCCCGGGTCGCCCTGCCGCCCGGCGCGACCGCGCAACTGGTTGTCGATCCGGCGGGACTCGTGCCGCTCGGTACCGAGCACGTAGAGACCGCCCAGGTCTACGACCTCGTCGTGCTCCTTCTCGGTCTCCGACTTGGCCTTCTCGAGCGCGCCGGGCCACGCCGCTTCGTACTCCTCCGGAGTGTCCGCCGGGTTCAGGCCGCGTTCGCGCAGCGCGAGATCGGCGGCGAACTCCGGGTTGCCACCGAGCATGATGTCGGTGCCTCGACCGGCCATGTTGGTGGCGATCGTGACGTCGCCCTTG
>JAOPVG010000423.1 GCA_025966255.1 Jatrophihabitans sp. | reverse complement strand
CCGACGACCTGCCGTGCCGGGTGGAAGATCCCGACCTGTGGTTCGCCGAGCGGCCGGCCGAACTGGAGCGCGCCAAGGCGTTCTGCCATGACTGCCCGGCTCGCCTCGCCTGCCTCGCCGGCGCTCTTGAGCGGCAGGAGCCGTGGGGAGTGTGGGGCGGCGAGATCTTCGACCGCGGCGCGATCGTGGCCTACAAACGCGGCCGCGGACGTCCCCGCAAGAGTGACCCCACCGAGGTCGCCGCATAAGCCGCCCCACGTCAGCTGGTGATCAGAACGGTCGCGGCCGTGGCGCGTACGCGGGCGTCGCGGTCACGCAGGTGCACGCAACGCGTCGGCCCTGACGAAGAAACCAGGGTTGGCTCGGGGTAGGCACGGATGTGTCCCGCGCTGCGCTCCCGGACGATCAGCGAATGGACATATGGGTGCGGCCATGATCGAAGCCCGGGGTTTGACGAAGCGCTACGGATCGACGACCGCCGTCGACGGATTGTCGTTCGACGTGCGACCGGGTCGGGTGACCGGATTTCTCGGTCCCAACGGCGCCGGCAAGTCGACGACCATGCGCATGATTCTCGGGCTCGACCGCCCGACCAGCGGCGCGGTCTCGGTGCTCGGCCGGCCGTACGGCGACCACTTCCGGCCGTTGCACGAGATCGGTGCCGTGCTCGAATCCGGCGCGATACACGGCGGGCGGAGTGCGTTCCACCACCTGTTGTGCCTGGCGCAGAGCAACGGCATCGGCAAGCAGCGCGTTCGCCAGGTGCTCGACATCGTCGGGCTGAGCGAGGTGTCCGGGCGCCGCGCCCGCGGCTTCTCGCTCGGCATGACTCAACGGCTGGGCATGGCGTCCGCGCTGCTCGGCGACCCGCCCGTGGTGCTGTGCGACGAGCCGGTCAACGGACTGGATCCGGAGGGCATCCGGTGGGTTCGGACGCTCCTGCGCGGCCTGGCCGAGGAAGGCCGCACCGTGTTCGTGTCCAGCCATCTGATGAGCGAGATGGCGTTGATGGCCGACCACGTGATCGTCGTCGGACGGGGCCGACTGCTGGCCGACACCAGCGTGGCTGACCTCGTCGCCAACACCACCCATGCCCACGTGCTGGTCCGCACGCCGGAGATCGACCGGTTCGAGCAATTGCTGCGCGCGGCCGGGGCGGCGGTGCAGGCGGCCGAGGACGGCGCGCTCGAGGTCACCGGCCCGTCCTGTCGCGACGTGGGCGAACTGGCCGCCGAACATCGCATCACCCTGCACGAGTTGGCCCAGCAACAACCGTCGCTCGAGACGGCCTTCCTGGAGCTCACCGAGGACAGCACCCAGTTCCGTTCCGTTGCGAGTGCGTCGTGACCGCGCTGGACGCGGCGCCGGACGCCGCTCGCGCGACGAAGCGCCACACCAGCGTCGGGTTCGCGAACGTCCTGCGCTCGGAGTGGACCAAGCTGCGCTCGCTCCGCTCCACGTTCCTGTGCGTGGCGTTCACGGTGCTGGCGATGATCGGGATCGCGGTGGTAATGGGCGTCCGCTGGGCCCGCCAGTCGGGCAGCCTGCCGCCCAATTTCGACGCGACCAACGTGGCGTTGTCCGGCGCGTACCTCGGGCAGGTCGTCGTGGGTGCCCTCGGTGTGCTGGTGATCAGCTCGGAGTACAGCACCGGCATGATCCGGGCGACGTTCGCCGCGGTCCCGCAGCGGCACACCCTGCTTGCCGCAAAGGCGGTAGTCCTGGCCGGGGCGACCGTCGTGCTCGGGGAGGTGCTCGCCTTCGCCTCCTTCGGCATAGGACAGGCGCTGCTCACCGGCAAGCACGCGGGGGTGTCGCTGGGTGACCCGGGCGTGCTGGCGGCCGTGTTCGGCACGGGGCTCTACCTGTGCGTGGCCGCGTTGCTTGGCTTTGGGCTGGGCGCGGCCATTCGACACACGGCCGGGGCCATCTCGGCGTACTTCGGGCTGTTGTTCGCCGCGACCGCGGTCGTCAACCTGCTGCCGGAATCGTGGCGCAACGCGATCGTCGATTACCTGCCGTTGAACGCCGGCGGCCAGATCCTGACCACCGTTCGGGTCAAGGGCGGCTTCGCCCCATGGACCGGCCTCGGGGTGTTCGCTCTCTACGCCGCCGTCGCGCTCCTGATCGGCTTCCTGGCCGTCGGCGCTCGGGACGCGTAGCACCGTTCTAGGCGGCCAGGTGCCTGGTCGTTTCGGTTCTGTATCAAGGCCGTGGTCCAGATTCGGCTGCGCACCTGTCCCCGGCGCGAACACGTACAGCCGCGCCCAACGCCGTGTCCGAAAGCCGCCAGCAGCCGAACGGTCCCGGCGGCAGGCTGGATCGATGACCACACCGACGAAGATCGCCTTCCAGATCCACGCGCTACCCATCGCCGTGCTCGACGACGTGCGCGCGACCGGACTCGACGTATCCGGCACGCCGGCCGAACAAGTGGTCGGGGACGGCGGCGAGCCATTGCGCTGCTGCTTGCGCGACGCCCGCGCCGGCGAGCACCTGATTCTCTTCGGGTACGAGCCGCC
>JAOPVG010000492.1 GCA_025966255.1 Jatrophihabitans sp. | reverse complement strand
GCGACGCGACGCGGCTGCGCTCTCGCCCGCCGAGCTCACTGCGGCACTCGCCGACAACGTCGCCCACCCCTGGAAACCGCCGGGGGGTGGTATCGCAGGCGCCTTGAGTCACGATCTGATCCACGGTCTGGATCTGACGGTGCCGCTGGGCATCGACTGGCGGGTGCCCGAAGCCCGGCTGCGCATCGTGCTGGCCGAGCTCAGTCCGAGGCGACTGAAGCACTTCGGAGTCGATCTGAACGGCGTCGAGTTGCGCGCCGACGATCTGGAATGGTCGTACGGGTCGGGCGTCGCACTCCACGGCGCCGCGAAGGATCTGCTGATGGTGGTGTGCGGCCGGACGCTGCCCGCGAGTCACTTGCACGGCGCGGCGGCAGCACGATTCAGTTCAACTGAAAGGGACAGTGCATGACCATCACGTCAATCATCGTCACCCCGGACCTGGACCGGATGTTGGCCTTCTACCAAGGGATGTTCGACGCCACGCAGACGAGTCGGTTCCCGGAGGACGGGGCCGTGTTCTATGTCGGCCTCAAGGTGGGCGACAGCGATCTCGGTCTGGTGTCCGAAGACGCCGAGCTGGGTACGAAGCAGCGGATCGTGCTGAGCTTCGCCGTCTCGAACGTGGACGAGCTGCTGGATCGAGTAGTTGAGCTCGGGGGACGGGTGATGTCTCCGCCGAATGACATGCCGTGGGGACAGCGAGTGGGGCACATCGAGGACCCGGACGGCAACGCGGTGAACTTGACCCACGAGATCGCCCGCGACTAGGCCAATTCCCCCGGTTTGCACCCGCCCGCGTCGCTATCTCGCCGAAATCGCGCGCATTAGGGACGCCTGCGGGTGCAAACCGCGCATCTAACCAGCGGCAATCAGGAGACGGCGGTCCAGTCGCCCATCTCGCGCTGGGTGACCTCGCTCTGGCTGCGGCCGAGGACGGGGTGCAGCTCGATAGCGGGCGAGTAGCGGCTGGCCGGCGTCTCCCGGCCGAGGGCCTCGGCCATGGCCCGCACGTAGTGCGGGGCGCCGCCGCAGCAGATGCCGATGTAGTCGACGCCGATGCGGGCGGCCTCGCGCGCGAAGTCGGCCATCTCGAACCGGGTGTGGCCGGAGCTTTCCAGCTGCAGCGGGAACAACCGCCGGCCGTCCTCGGAGGTCAGCGACTCGAACCCAGGAGTGGCATCGTCGGTACGGAACGGGACGGGCTGCGCGGCGATCGGGATGTCGACGGCAGCGCGGATGTTCTCGAGCAGCGGCAGCATCGTGGCCGGACCGCGCGAGCAGTTCAGCCCGACAACCGCCGCACCGTGATCAGCGAGGGTCTTGCAGGCCTCGACGTAGTCATAGCCGTCGTAGGTGGTCGTGGGCTGCACACTCGCGAGCGTGACCATCGCCGGCAGCCCGAGCTCGTGGCAGACCTCGAGCCCGATGAGCGCCTCGCCGAGGAAGTCGTTCGTCTCACTGATGACGAAGTCGACACCCTCGTCGACCGCCCAGCCGAGCTGTTCGCGGTACTGGGCCCGGACGACCTCGCCGGACGTCTCCGGATTGGCCGGGTCGTAGCACCAGGTGTTGCAGATGTTGCCGGCGACCAGGGCGCCGCCCTCGGCGGCCACCTCGTTCGCGATCCGGACGGCGTGCCGGTTCATCTCCTCGAGATCCCCGTCGCGGCCGACGTCGCGCAGCTTCTCCCGGTGCGCGTAGTAGGTGAGCGCGACCATCACGTCCGAGCCGGCCCGCAGGAACTCGCGGTGCAACTGACGAAGCGCGTCCGGCGCATCGAGGATGACCTCGGGAACGTACGGTCCGGCCTTCACGTAACCGCGGCGCTCAAGCTCGAAGACGTAGCCCTCCGCCCCGACCATGACCCCATCGCTGAGTCGCTGCTGGAAGGTACGCGTCGATGGACGGTTCATGAAGGGACCGGCTTTCCGGTGGACGAAGTGAAGCGGGCGGGATCGAAGCGACTGATGTCGTAGACCGTGCCGTCCTGCAAGGCGAGCTGGAACAGCACCCGGCCGACCAGCGGCGCGAACTTGTAGCCGGTGCCGCGCCAGCCCACGCCGACGAAGACGTTCGCGAACCCGGGCACTTGGCCGAGCACGAAGTCGTCGTCGGCGACGAGGTCGTAATCGCACTGGTCGACGTCGAGCACATCGCTGAACTCGGCACCGGCCAGGCCGGGCAGGCACTGCGCGACGAAGTCGGCGATGTCGTCGATGCCGGTGCGGCCACGCGGGATGTCCGGCGGGTTGTAGTAGCCGATCTTCACTGCGTCCATCACGCCCTCGACAATCGGGTGCACGTAGACGCCGGTGTCGAGGTAGGCGATGACGGGCATGACGTCGGACGTGAACTGGCCCCGGACGTCGGGCGGCGGCACGAAGTACTTCGCCTCGCTCGGCCGGTCCCGGGTGATCGGGACCTGCAGCTCGCATCCGGGAAGCAGGTCGAGCACACCGTTCGTGCCGTGGCCGGCCGTGATCACGACCTTGCGGCCGAGGAAGTCACCGGCGTCGGTGTGCACCCGGACGAGCTCGCCGTCCTGGGTGACAGCGCTGGTCTCGACGTTCTCGTGGACGGCGACCTTCCGCGTCTCAAGCGTGCGCAGCAGCGCCTTGGTCACCGCAGCCAGATCGACGAGTCCGGCCGCGTCGTCGAGGAAGCCCACATCGGCGCGCAGGTACGGGTACTGCTGCTGCAACTGCTCGGCGCGCAGCGTCCGCGGCGCCAGGCCGAGCCGCTGCAGCGTGTCGGTGCTCAGCTGGGCGTAGGTGGACGACATGTCCGGGGTGATCGACGCGCTGGCGATGTTCATGCAGCCGCAGCGCACCAGTACGTGGGTGCCGGTGACGCGCTCGAAGTCCGTCCACAGTGCGATCGCGTCGTCGGCCAGCCGCGCGTACACCGGATCGAGATAGTCCTTGCGGTACGAGCGCGTGCGCCCGTACGACGCCGTCGTCGGATCGCCGATCGTGCCGCGTTCCAGCACCGCTACCCGGCCGAACGCGGCCGATGCGTGATACGCCGTGAACAGGCCCATGACGCCGCCACCGACCACGATCAGATCGAGGACGTCCTCGGACTCGTACATGCTCACGCCTGGCGCTCCGCCGGTGGCGGCTCGATGTCGTCGAGCGGGCGCAGTTCGTCGGCGTAGGACACGGAGGTCCGCCGCAGTACCCCCGTCGCACTGACCGCGTATTGGCCCATCCGCCACAACGGCGGCGAGTACGCGTGGATGCTCACACTGCCCGCGTCCAGGCCGGTGAGGCGGTGGATGTGGTCGGGTCCGAAGCTGAAGACCTGGCCGGCGGCAACCTTCGCGGCAACCCCCGCAGGCCCGACCGCGAGGGTCCGCTCGATGAGGCGGCCCTGCACAACGGCCACCGCCCCGGAGGAGATGTCGTGGTCGTGCCAGCCGGTGTCGTTCTTCGGCGTCCAGCACAGCACCCATACGTCCACGTGCGAATCGCGGTACAGGCTGACGTAGCGCCGCTCGTCGTCGTTGAACGCGACGTGCTCGCGCCACAGTTGGGGCGTATCCGCGATCGACGCGGCGAGGTCGAGCAGTTCGGTCTGGTCCAGGTCGCGGTCGGGCAGATCGCTGTAGCGCGTGCCCGTGGCGGTCGCGCTGATCGAGGCGGCGGATAGTGCGGGGACGCGATCGGCAACGCGCAGCGTGATGGCTTCGGCCGGGTCCTGATCGAAGTCGACTCCGGTCTCACAGGTCGACGTACTCATGCTGTACCTCCTTCAAGTAGACGATGCGGATTGGCGACGCAGACGGCGTATCTCGCTGCGTCGCCGAGATAGAGGTCGGACGGCTTGGCGTACGGCCGATCGCTACCCAGGACGATGACGTCGATCCCGAGCGCGCGGGTGAGCGCGTCGATGCCCTGGCGTCCGTACGACGAGATGTCGACGAAAACGTTGCGGTCGACGACGAAGCGGCCGCCGCCGCG
>JAOPVG010000453.1 GCA_025966255.1 Jatrophihabitans sp. | reverse complement strand
CCCGGCTGCTCAAGCTCAGCCCGCGGGAGAGCACTCGCGAAATCCTCGTCGAAGCTGCACCGCTCGACGTGCTCGATGCCGAGTTGCTCACCATGACGATCCCGCCTGGGTCCCGGCTGCACTCGGTGTCCGTGCGCGAACTCCGGCTGCCCGATCCCAGCGTGATCACGCTGATCATCCGGGAGAGCCACACCTTCGTGCCCGGCCGCGACACCCAGCTGCGCACCGGCGACGAGATGCTCATCGTCACCACCCGAAGCCGCCGCGAGATCACCGAGCGACGACTGCGCGCAGTGAGTCGCAAGGGTCCGCTCGCGCACTGGTTCAACGAAATCGGCGGCGCGGACTGAAATCCTTCCGCAACCACTGTGGCGACGAAGCGACCGCGTGGCATCGGAGCAGTTCTTCGCCGGCGACGCCTTGATCAATGGGTCGCAGGACCTACGACGGCTTCGCAAAGGCGTGGCCGGAGCACCTACGCGCCGGGTAGCGACGTCGCGGCTCGCACCATCAGCTGTCGAGCCCGGCGGCGGGGTCGTGCATCCAGTTGCGTTGGGGTTTCTGTTCGGGGTCGATCCAGTTGGGTTGGATCCAGTGCGGGATGTCGTTGATCATGGTCGATCGCCAGCCTTGTTTGATGCGTTCGCGGTGGTCGGTGGTGCAGACGAGGGCGGCGTTGACGACTGAGGTTGGTCCGCCGTTCGCGTAGTCGGTGACGTGGTGGGCTTCGCATTTGGAGGGTGGGGCGTCGCAGCCGGGAATGGTGCAGCCGCCGTCTCTGACGTCGAGGACGAGGCGTTGGGCTTTGGTGAATATTCGATGCACGCTGCTGTAGGCCTCGACGCGTTTCATGGTTCCGAGGAGCACGCCGATGACTTCGGTGTCGAGGCTGATCCACCGCTTGGCTTCGGCGGTGGGGACCAGGACACCGTGGCCGGTGGTGGCGATCCCGGTGTCGTCGATCCAGTCCTTGGCGTCGAAGGTGAGGATGACGGTGGCGGTGACGCCGACGCAGGTCGGGAGCAGCTCGGCGCGTTCGACGAGCTTGATCGCGGCGAGCAGCGCGTCGTGGCGCCGCTGCCCCGCAGTGCGGGGATCCCGGGCACCGTCGGTGGCGGGCATGGGCTTGTCCAACGGGTCGATCGCGACGCGCAGGTGCTCGGTCGCCTCCGCGGTGAGCTCGGCTTCCAGATGCGCGGAACCGTCGTGACGGACGGTCAGGCGCAGGTCGCGGCGACGGTCGCGGTAGTCCGGGTCCTGGTACTTGCCGTCCGGATCGAGGGTCAACGCCAACCGCCGCGCAACGATACCCAGCGTGTCGGGGTCGAAGATGCCGGCCTTCTCGACGAGAAGCTTTTCCGCCGATGCACCCTCCTCGGCCCGCACCTGGTCGGGCAGCGCATCGATCGTCTGCACGATGATGCGGGCGTGCGCAGGCGAGATGTCCCCATCCGCCTGGGCGGCAGCCACCCGCTCGTAGACCGGCGGCAACGGCTCACCGCTCAACGCGACGCGTGGCCCCGCTGCCTCCGCGGCCCGGACCCGGGCTTTCGCTTCCCGGACGCTGATCCGCACTACCTGCCGCGTGAACGCCGCCGTCGAGGTCGCGCCGTGGTGGTAGTCCAGGCGCCGGGTCCGCACCTGACCGATCAGCGCGTGATCAACCGCGGCGGACCGGCGCACTGCGGTTTCCACCCGCCGCCAGATCGCGAGCAGATCATCGTCGGCATAGGAGTCCAGCGGCAGGGCGATTAGCTCGTCCATGACCAAGTCGAGGCGAGCAAGAACGGACTCGGCGTGAGAGTCGACGACCAACTCGCTCATACGTTCTATTCTATCACCTGGATCGAGAAGTTCAAGCCAAAACCCCTACGAAATAAGGCTTTCAGCGAACGTCGACGACGAGAAGGGTGAGCCGAGAGCAGCGCCCGGCGCTGGTCGTCGCTAGGACGTCACCTGCGGGCCCCCGCCGCGGCGCCGAGCGCGGTGACAAGGAACCCACCAAGCGCGACGTACACGCCGGCCGCGGCGTGGGTGAACGCGCCGACGTCGCCCGCACCCGCATCCCTCAGCGTGGAGTAGAACCGCCACAGCGCGAGGTAGGTGAGCACCGCCCCGGCCACGCCGATCGCGGCGCCGGCGACACCAACTCGACGGCCAGATGTGGCGGGTAGATTCGCCAGCACCGCCACCACTCCGGCGAGCGCGAACAGCACCCACGCGAGCCAACCGAAGTAGGCCCGCGTCACGCCCGGCCCGCGGATGGTGTCCGTCAGATCCCGCAGCGTGCCGAAGGTGAGTGCATTGCCGGATCCCGCGTCGGAGTACCAGTCGAGCGTCGTGAAGGACAGGACGAGCAGCGCCTCGCCCACCGCAGTCAGCCCAAGCCCGATGGCCACCACGGAACGCCTGGCCGGTCGCATCGTCACCATGGCGGCCAACCTAGTGTCGGCCGGTTGCAAGGCCCGACAGCGGGCGGAAAATCCCTGATCCCGGGATGGGATTGAATGGGGGCGTGATCGATGCGCGCGAGTTCGTTACGGAGGACGCCGACCGATTGCTCGACGAGTGGGGACGGATCGCGCTGATCCCCGCACCCGAGGGCGGTGAGGGTCCCCGGGCCGAGCTCATCGCGAACCTGGCCGAGGCGAGCGGCGCCAACGCCGCCATCGATGCGGCGGGCAACGTCGTGGCGACAGTAGACGGCGACGATCCAGACGGCGAGACGCTCACCCTCCTCGCAACGATGGACGACCTCGGCACGGTCGCCGCACACCGGGCCGCCACTGACCGGCTGCATCGCGACGGCGACCGCTTCGTCGGCCCGGCCACCGAGACCACGTCGTCCGACGCAACCGCCCTGTCGATCCTGCGCTTCGTCGGCCGCGAAACCCGGCCGTGGCGGCGACTGATCGTGGCGTGGGTGCTCGGCGAAGAGACCGGCCTGACCGGTGTCCGGGCGCTCGTCGACCAGCACGGAACGGAGCTCGGCTCCGTCATCGATCTCATGGGCGGGGTCGGGACGGTGAGTTGGAACGCGATCGGCTTCGCCGGGCTCGAGGTCGAGTTCGCGGCCGAGCCCCGGCACACGCTCTACGGCGGCACGTCCGAGGTGCCCGATGCGATCAGCCGATTCATCGCCGCCCTGGACTCCGACGGCTACCCGCGGCACGCACCCCCGTTCGACGCCGACCCGCTCACCGTGCGCCGGGTCAACCGCGTGCACGCCGGCAACGTGTTCAACCACTCCCCTGCCACCGGCACGGTCGGCATCGACATCCGCAGCACCGACCCGACTGTGCTCGCCGAGGTCGAGGCCGTAACCCGGGGCGCCGCAGAACAGGTGGCGCGACAGGCCGGCGTCGAGGTGCGCTTCAGCGACGGCGAGCGGCAGCCGGCGATCACGCTGCCCGGCGGACGGGAGCACCGCCTGGTGCAGGCGCTCGCCACTGCGATCCGCGACATCGGTCGCGAGCCGGTACTGCGGTCGTGGAGCTCGTCCAACATCAACATCGTCTACGCCGCTGGGCTGGACGGCATCGTCCACGACTCCGCCCATCGCGGCGGCGGCCGCGGCACCGCCGACGAGTGGACCGACATCCCGGGCGTCCTCGACGGCGTCGCCGCAGACTGCCGCATGCTGCAGCTGCTGGCGCCGAGATCGCAATGACAGACGCGGCACCCGCCGACGCGAGGCTCCGCCGGGCCCAACTCGGTGTCGTCGCCGTGTTCTTCGTCCACGGCCTGCTGTTCGCGTCGTGGACCGCGCACATCCCGCACATCAAGGCCCACCTCAACATCGACAACGGGACGCTCGGCTTCGCGCTGCTCGGCATGCCGGTGGGCTCAGTCACCGCAACGGCCCTCGCCGCCTACTTGATCCCGCGCACCGGCAGCCGGGTGCTCGTGCAGGTCTGCCTCGTGGGCTACTGCCTGAGCGGACCCATCATCGGGCTGACCGGGTCGGTGGCCGGACTGTTCGTCGCGCTCTTCGTGTGGGGAGCGTTCCAGGGCACGCTCGACATCGCCATGAACACCCAGGCCATCGCCGTCGAGCGGGCCCGGCGGCGGCCCCTGATGAACGGCATGCACGCGTGCTGGAGCATCGGTGCGTTCGCGGGCGCCGGCATCGGCACGCTCGGCGTCGTGCTGGGTGTGTCGCTCTCCGAGCAGCTGCTCGTGATCGGCATCCCAGCCCTGATCGGCGCCGGCCTGCTCACCACGAAGATGCTGCTCGACAGCGCGCAGGCCGACGACACCCACGACGCCGAACCCAAGCAGCGCCGCATCTCCGCCGCGATGCTCCTGCTCGCCGCCATCGCCTTCGCCGCCATGCTGTGCGAGGGCGCCGCCGCGGACTGGTCGTCGCTGTACCTTCGGGAGTCGCTCGGCGCCGGGCCCGGCGTGGCCGGACTCGGGTACACGGCGTTTGCGTTCGCCATGGTGGTGGTGCGGCTGTTCGGCAACCGGCTGCTCGCCCGCTACCCGGCGCAGCGCCTGCTCCCGGCGCTGGCCGGCATGTCCACCGTCGGCTTCGGCGTGGCGCTGCTGGTGGGGACGGTGCCCGTTGCGTTGGTCGGTTTCTTCCTGCTCGGGCTCGGATTGGGCGCCGTCGTGCCGTCGGCCTTCAGTGCCGCGGGCCGGCTCCCCCAGATCCATCCGGGGGTCGGAGTCGCCGGGGTGTCCGGGCTGGGCTGGGCCGGTTTCGTGTTCGGCCCGCCCGCCATCGGCCAGCTGGCCGGGTTGACGTCGTTGCCCGTCGCGTTGGGAGTGGTTCCGGTGCTGACGGCCTTCGTCACGGTGGCCTGTGCCCACGTCGGCGCGCTGCGGGTCGAAGCCGACGTGCCCGGCGGACGAGCGACAGTGTGACGTTCGGCTGACCGTCGGGTACGTCCGGCGAGACGTATTCCCGCCACCGGCGTGAAACTTCTCCTGCTGGCAGTGGTGGTATCGCGCGGCCGCTGCGGAGTAATCAGGAGGTATGGCTACCAAGACTTGGTTCATCACCGGCGCGTCGCGTGGCTTCGGCCGCGAGTGGACGATCGCCGCCCTCGAACGCGGTGACTCCGTCGCCGCAACTGCTCGTCAGACTTCGACGCTGGACGACCTCGCCGACAAGTACGGCGACCGCCTGCTGCCCCTCGAACTCGACGTCACCGATCGCGGCGCGGCCTGGGCCGCCGTCGCCACCGCACACGAGCGGTTCGGCCGGTTGGACGTCGTCGTAAACAACGCCGGCTACGGGCACTTCGGCATGGTCGAGGAACTCAGCGAGGCGGATGTCCGCGACCAGCTCGAGACGAACTTCTTCGGCGCACTGTGGGTCACCCAGGCGGCGCTGCCCTTCCTGCGGGAGCAGGGATCCGGGCACATCCTGCAGGTGTCGTCGATCGGCGGAATCAGCGCGTTCCCGAACGTCGGCGCGTACCACGCGTCCAAGTGGGCGCTCGAAGGTTTGAGCCAGGCTCTCGCCGCTGAAGTCACCGACTTCGGCATCCACATCACGCTCATCGAGCCGGGCGGCTTCTCCACCGATTGGGCCGGCCCCTCCGCCCGCCATTCCGAACTGAACCCCGCCTACGACCGGGCCCGCGAGCGTGCGACGCAGTGGCGCGCTCAGCGCCAGGCCACGCCGGGCGATCCGGAGGCCACCCGCGACGCACTGCTGAAGGTCGTGGACGCCGAGGAGCCGCCGCTGCGCATCTTCTTCGGCACGGCACCGCTCGAGATCGCCACCAAGGACTACGAGTCGCGGCTCGCGACCTGGCGCGAATGGGAACCCGTGTCGGCCCAGGCGCAGGGCGACTGAGCGGCGCCGCGCCGGAAATGCCTTGACCTTCGAGTGGGGTCGAACGCTTACCGTGGCCGCATGCGGATTTCCGAACTGGCCGAGCGCAGCGGCGTCCCGGCCACCACACTCCGCTTCTACGAGACGATCGGGCTGGTCTCGGCTGACCGCACATCGGCCGGCTATCGCGACTACGACGCGAGCGCGGTCGACCGGCTGCACGTGATCACCGAGGCGAAGCGGCTCGGGCTCACCCTCGACGACATCGGCGGGCTGCTGGCCACGTGGACGTCGGGCAGCTGCGCGACCACCAAGGCCGACCTGCGCCCTCGATTGACCGCCCGCCTGCTCGACGCCCAGCTCGAGACGGCCACCTTGATCGCCCGTGGCGGCGCGGTGCAGGTCATGCTCGCGCACCTCGACACGCTGCCGGACAGCGATGAAGCGTGCGGGCCGGACTGCGTTCTGCCGAGCCGTCCCGAGCCGGTCATCGCCTGCTCGCTCACCGGGTCGCCTCGCCCTGACCGGACGCTGGTAGCCCGAGGCGACAGCGGCATTCTCGGCTCCACTGGCGTACTACGCGAGCAGCGCGTCGCCGTAGGAGAGATAGACCGCCCCCGCAGTCAGCACTCCTACGGCGACGGCCACGACCCGCCCTCGCAGCGGCACTGACGAGGCGAGTACGGCGACCCCGGCAAACCCGCCGCCCAACACCAGTTCGGCCCACCCTGCCCCCGGATCCGCGGAGATTCGAACCAGCTCGTGGACGCCCTCGCCCAGCACCACACCGCACAGGCCCACGGCGGCGGCGACCCGCTCGGTGGCCGACCCGCGCCGCCAGTAGTACCCGGCCGCCCCCGCGAGCGGGCCGATGACCAGCGCCGCCATCGTCCAGAGCACCCGCTCGGACAACGTGGTGGCGATCCCGCGGGCGGGCGAGGCAAGCGCGTAGTAGCCCGCCACCTCACCGAGGAGGGCGAGCACCCCGGCCGCGATCGCCGTCCAACGGGTGCGCACGCTCAGCGCCGCCAGCCCGAACGCCACGACCGTCCACACCGCACCCGAGTTCGCCACGGTGTTCCACGAGCCGGGCAGGGCGCCTTGCAGGTAGGACGTCGCAACGCCGACGGCGAGGCCGCCGAGCGCGGCGCCGAACAGTCGCGTCGGCTCGATTCTCGAGGGGCGAAGAGCGGTCATGCCACCGACTGTCGCAAGCGGGAGTTAAGGAATCCGTTCAACGCTTCCAATGTCCTTTGCGACGGGCACACTACGAGACGTGACCACCGATTCAGACACCAAGGACCTCATCCCCGACGGCACCTTCAAGCGCGACCAGCACTACATCACCACCCGCATCACCGCGGACGGCCGCGACGGCTACCCGGTGGAGCCCGACCGCTACCGCCTCGTCG
>JAOPVG010000439.1 GCA_025966255.1 Jatrophihabitans sp. | reverse complement strand
CTGGGCAGCGCCGCCGACCCGGGAGACCGAGATGCCGACATTGATGGCCGGGCGAACACCGGCGTTGAACAAATCAGTCTCGAGGAAGCACTGGCCGTCGGTGATCGAGATGACGTTGGTCGGGATGTAGCCCGAGACGTCGTTGCCCTTGGTCTCGATGACGGGCAGACCGGTCATCGAGCCGCCGCCGAGGTCGTCGGACAGCTTCGCGCAGCGCTCGAGCAGGCGGGAGTGCAGGTAGAAGACGTCGCCGGGGTACGCCTCGCGGCCCGGCGGGCGGCGCAGCAGCAGCGACACGGTGCGGTATGCCTCGGCCTGCTTGGTGAGGTCGTCGAAGACGATCAGCACGTGCTTGCTGTCATACATCCAGTGCTGGCCGATGGCCGAGCCGGTGTAGGGCGCGAGGTACTTGAAGCCGGCCGAGTCCGACGCCGGAGCGGCGACGATCGTCGTGTACTCCATCGCATCCGCGGCTTCGAGCGTATCGCGCGCGGCGGCGATCGTCGAACCCTTCTGGCCGATCGCGACATAGATACAACGGACCTGCTTGGCCGGGTCTCCGGTCTTCCAGTTGTCGCGCTGGTTGATGATCGCGTCGAGACAGACGGTGCTCTTGCCGGTCTGCCGGTCGCCGATGATCAGCTGGCGCTGACCCCGGCCGATCGCGGTCATCGCGTCGATGGCCTTGATGCCGGTCAGCAGCGGCTCGCGGACCTCCTGGCGCTGCACGACCGTCGGCGCCTGCAGCTCGAGAGCGCGGCGCTCGTCCGACTCGATCTCTCCCTGGCCGTCGATGGGCTGACCCAGCGGGTTGACCACGCGGCCGAGGTAGGCGTCGCCGACCGGCACGGAGAGGATCTCGCCGGTGCGCTTGACCTGCTGGCCTTCCTCGATCTTCGACGCGTCACCGAGGATGACGACACCGATGTCGCGGATGTCGAGGTTCAGTGCGATTCCGAGCGTGCCGCCCTCGAACTCGAGCAGCTCGTTGGTCATCGCGCTCGGCAGGCCCTCGACGCGGGCGATGCCGTCACCGGTCTCGGCGACGACGCCGACTTCTTCGCGCGAGGCTTCTGGCGAATAGGACGAGACGTAGCTCTCGATCGCGCTACGGATCTCGTCGGCGGAGATCGTCAGCTCTGCCATGAAGGTTTCCTCAATCTCGTGGTCGTACTGGTGGGTGCTGGTGGTCGCTGCTAGCCCGCGACTAGCGAGCGAGCCTCGGTGAGTTTGTGGGCGATGCTGCCGTCGATGACCTCGTCGCCGACGCGGACGACCAGTCCGCCGCGCACGCTCGGGTCAATGGCGGTGCGGATGCTGATCGGGCGTCGATACAGGTCCGTCAGCGCCGCAGCGAGGCGGTTGTGCTGGCCGTCCGAGAGCGGCAGGGCGCTGGTGACCCGGGCCACCGAGCGGCCCTGCCGGCTGGCCGCGTGCTCCAGCAGGTCGTCGATCGCCGGGCCGATGCCGCGCTTGCGCTGGCTGGCGACCGCGTGATGCAGCAGGTTGAGTGTGATCGGCGAGACCTTCCCCTTCAGTAGCGAGTCGAGCAGCTTGGTGCGCCGCTCGGTGTCGACGGTGTGCTCGTCGAGCAGGCCCGTCAGGTCACCGTCGCTCTCCAGGATGCGCTCGAAGCGGAACAACTCGTCCTCAACCCGGTCGAGCTCGCCGTCCTTCTCCGCCGCCGCGAAGAGCGCGTCGTCACCCGCGCTCTCGAGCGCGTCGGTGAGGTCCCACGGGCTGGACCACCGCTCGCTCACGGCCGCCTTCGCCACCTGGAGGGTGGGCTTCGCGACCTTGCCGGAGAGCAACCGCTCGACCAACTCGGCCCGGGAGTCCGCCGAAGTCGCGGGATCGCCGAGGGTGCGCCGCAGGCGCGGCTGCTTCACGAGCAGGTCGGCAACCGCGTAGAGCTCCTCAGCCAGCTTCGTGAGCGTGGCGACACTCGCCCGGCCGCCGAGAGCGGACGTGATCTGCTCACCCAGCGCCGCCAGCGCCTGCCGGCTTGCCGACCGCATCATGCGTCCAACCCTCCGGCGGTGGCCTTGTCCAGCGACTCGAGGCCGGCGAGGAACGCATCGACCGTGGCCGCCACCTGGGCGTCGTCGGCGAGCCGCTGGTCAATGATCTTCTCGGACAGCTCGACGGCCAAAGTGCCGATCTCACCGCGGAGTTCCCGCACGATCGCGGCCCGCTGGTTGAGGAGTTGTTCTTCGCCGCGCTGCACGATGCGCGCGGCGTCCTCTCGTGCTTTGGCGTGCAGTTCCTCGATGGTGCGCTGAGCCTCGGCCCGCGCGTTCTCGCGAATCTGCGCCGCCTCGGTGCGCGCCTCGTTCAGCGCCTCTTGATACCGCCGCTCCGCCTCGGCGAGGCGCCGCTTCGCGTCTTCGCTGTCCTGCATCTGCTGGCGGATCAGAGCCTGGCGCTCGCGCAGCGCCCCATCGATCCGCGGCAGGATGTACTTGCCGATGATGGCGAGGATGATCAGGAATGCGATGAACTCCGCGATGAAGGTCGCGTTGGGCACGAGAAAGTTGCCCGCCGCGAGCTCCGTGTGTTGTGCCATGACAGTGAGTCCCCGCTCCGGGATTACTTGCTGGACAGAACGAAGACGAAGAGGACGGCGAAGGCCAGGTTGATGAAGTACGCCGCCTCGACCAGACCAACGGTCAGGAAGAACAGCGTCTGAAGCTGCCCTTGCGCCTCGGGCTGACGAGCCACGCCCTGGATCAGCGAGCTACCGGCCAGACCGTCACCGATACCCGCGCCGACGGCGCCGCCGCCCAGTGCGAGACCGCCGCCGACGAGACCACCAGCGGTCTCGATTCCTTGGATGAGCGTGTTAGCCATTTTTCCTCAATTCGGTTGACTTCGAAGACGAACGTGAATGGTGACGCTGGAGCTGGCGGGTGGTCAGTGGTTTGCACCCTCCTTGGCCGGTGCCACGGAACTGAAGTACAGGATCGTCAGCAACGCGAAGATGAAGGCCTGGATGAGCCCAATGAAGGCATCGAACAGCTTCCAGAGGACGTCGGGCAGCCAGAGGATGAATGCCGGCATCGACGCGATGAGCGCGACCATGATCGTGCCGGCGAAGATGTTGCCGAAGAGACGCAGTGAGAGCGTCACGGGCTTCATCACTTCTTCGACGATGTTGAGCGGAATCAACGCGTAGGGCTTGCGGAAAAGGTGGCCGTAGTACCCCCGCAGGCCCCGCTTGCGGACACCGACGACGTGCATCGTGCCGATGACCAGGAGCGCCAGCGCGTACGTCAGGTTGACGTCCGACGCGGGCGGCGGTGCGTACTCGGGGTGATGTCCGGTCGGGATGAGCGCAAGCAGGTTCGAGATGAGGATGAACAGGAACAGCGTCAGCGCGAGCGGGACCACGAACGGCGCGGTCTTGATGCCCATTGTGTCCTCGACCTGCTTCTCGACCTGCGCGACGACGGTCTCCCACGCCAACTGCAGCTTGGTGGGCTCCCGGGCGCTGGCCTTGCGCCGTACGAGCAGCCCGAGGACCACGAGAATCGCGCCGGAGATCAGGGTGGAGGTGATCGTGTCGCCGTTCAGCGTCAGGCCGAAGACGTGCCACTCGATGTGCTCGCCCGGCGTGATGTTGATTGCCTGAACCTGCGCGGTCACTTGATCACCAATCCGGTCATCGACAGGGGCATCATGACGACGGCCGCAGGCTGCGGAAGACCGGCACGGCGGCGCCGACCAGCATGAGGATCTGGAAGACGGCGAGCCCGGCGAAGACGCCCAAGCCGTCGGGTCGGAGCAGCAGTCCAAGGGCGAGCGCGATCAAGGTGATGCCGCCGAGCCGGCCGAGGACGCCGTTGCGGAACCGCTTCTTGTTCATCTTGGGATCGGTCGCGTAGGCGATGACAGACTTCTGCAACATCCGGTTGTTCACCGCGCCGAGGGCGATGCCGACGCAGCCGAAGACGCCCATCAAGGGGTGCCCGTTCAGCGCCGTCACGACGATCGCCACGGCACCCAACACCGCGCCGACGACCGTCGATCTGCGCAGGTTGGCCGCGGCGGACACCGGGGTGTACACGACCGGCTCCAGATCCACTTAGTGGTCTCCACTCATTTCTTGAGATACAAGCGAAACTTGACAACGGTGTAGCTACCCGCGGCGGCTATTCCGAGTACCAAGCCGACGAGGATGAATATCGGGACAGTTTCGAGCAGGGTGTCGACGAGCCAGCCGAGGGCCATCCCCGCGACGAGCAGGGCCGCGATGACGACACCCATGCCGAGCAGCGTTTGCCAGCCCGGCGCCTCAGGTGCCATCTGCGTCCACCGCTAGTAGCTGTGGGTGTCCGTACCGGTATGAGTCATGCGCAACTCCTCGGGTCTGGGGCATCCAACTCTGAGCTATCAACGAAACCCGTGGTTCAGCCAACCGGCGGCGCGAGCCAGGTCTGCCGCCGGTGTTGCAGGAGGGCTTCGTTCCACAGACTAGCGGGCTGGTTGGGGTGCTCCTGCACCGGGGCGGGCCTGCGCCGACGCAGCCGAGCGGTGCCCAGGTCAGGCCACCGGCACCCGATCGGGCGTGGGCGCCTTGCGGGCGGCTCGGCTCTTCTTCGCCCGCGCTCGAAGGGTCGGTATGAGGGACATGAGCAGGCCGAACGCGGCGAGCACGCACAGTGTGGTGACGATGAGCCACTGGCCGGTCGAAAAGGAGATCCCGACGCCGGCGAAGGCCAGCAGGGCGGACCAGAAGTAGAGCAGCAGCACAGCTCGACGGTGACTGTGCCCGATCTCGAGCAGGCGGTGGTGCAGGTGCTGCTTGTCGGGGGCGAACGGCGAGCGGCCCTTGCGCACCCGGCGGAAGACGGCGAGCAGCAGGTCGACGAACGGCAGCGCCAGGACGGCGATCGGGATGAGCAGCGGCAGCATCAGGGGCAGGGATCCGAGGGCCCGGGTGAAGACCTGCGGGTCGGCGGTCGTGGTGGCCGTGGTGGCGGCCGCGGAGAGCATCAGCCCGACCAGCATCGAGCCGGAGTCACCCATGAAGATTCGCGCGGGCCAGAAGTTGTGGGGCAGGAACCCCAGGCAGGTGCCGGCCAGCGCGGCGGCAAGGAGGGTGGACGGTGCCGCGGCCGGCAGCGATCCGGTCTGCGTGAGGTGATAGGAGAAGACGAAGAACGCACCGGCCGCAATCGCGGTCACCCCGGCCGCCAGCCCGTCCAGACCGTCGATGAAGTTGATGGCGTTGATCGTCAGGACGGTCAGCAGGATCGTCACCGGGATCGCGAGGTCGCGGCCGAGCACGACGGTGCCGTTGTCACCCCAGGGCAAGTAGATGGCGCCGAGTTGCACGCCGCCCTGGGTGACCATGAGCCCGGTGGCCAGGACCTGGCCGGCCAGCTTGGTCAGCGAGTCGAGCTCGTACTTGTCGTCGAGGACGCCGATAAAGCAGATGAGCGCGCCCGCCACGACGACCCATGGCATCTCAGGGCCGGTGCGGAAGGCGTCGCTGAGAGTAGGCAGCCGCCCCGCAACGAACAGGGCCAGCGCAAATCCCGCGAACAGTGCGACGCCGCCCATGCGCGGCGTGGCGACCGCATGCACGTCACGGTCCCGGGGCAGCGCAAGCGCCCCCCAGCGGATGGCCAGGCGGCGCACTATCGGCGTGAGGAGGAACGTGACCGCCGCCGCCACGCAGCCGACCAGTACGTATTCGAGGCTCGGATGGGTCATGTCCGGCAGCCCATTCCCACGATTCGCTCGCTGCGCTCGCTCATGTCCGGCCTTGGTTGGCTTCGGCACCTGCGCCCACGATGTCCGGCACGACCTCGCGCAGCGCGTCCTCGGTGACGCCACCTACCCGGAGAATGCGCGGGCGGGCGCCGGTGACGTCGACGATCGTCGAGGCCACCCCACCGGCCGCCGGGCCGTCCTCGAGATACACCGCGACGTCCTCGCCCAACTGCTCCTGCGCTTCGGCCGCCGTCTGCGCGGCCGGGCGGCCGGATCGGTTGGCGCTCGACACCGCCATCGGCCCAGTCTGCTCCAGCAGTTCGATGGCGACGGGATGCAGTGGCATCCGCAGTGCCACCGTGCCCCGAGCGTCGCCGAGATCCCAGGTCAGGGACTGTGCGTGCCGCACGACGAGGGTCAAGGCGCCCGGCCAGAACGCCTCGACGAGCAGTCGAGTGCGGGAGTCGACGGCGCTGACGAGCCCGTCGATCGTGGTCCACGACCCGACGAGCACGGGTACCGGCATGTCCCGGCCGCGGCCCTTGGTGCGGAGCAGTTCGGCCACCGCGACGGCGTCGAACGCGTCGGCGCCGAGTCCGTAGACGGTGTCCGTCGGGAGCACCACGAGCTCACCCGCGGCGACGCTGTGCGCGGCCGTCTGGATCGCATCGACCCGGGCGTCCGGGTCGCCGCAATGAAAGAACAGGGCCACGGCCGACATCTTGCCCTAGGTACGTGTGGCGACCGCATAGCGTGGGCGGCCGGTCAGATCCCGGTGGG
Organism: Jatrophihabitans sp.; assembly: GCA_025966255.1. Taxonomy (GTDB): domain Bacteria; phylum Actinomycetota; class Actinomycetes; order Mycobacteriales; family Jatrophihabitantaceae; genus Jatrophihabitans. Next base: position 912 of record JAOPVG010000439.1, on the reverse strand, counting down.
CGGAGATGGCGGTCCACCGCGCGTCGGCGGCCAGCAGGGCCGGGACCGCTTTGCCGTGGGTGTCGTCGTGCTCCAGCGCCAGCACGCCGCCTGCGCGCAGCAGTTCGGCCGCCCGGTCGATGGCGTGCGGGATGACGGCGAGCCCGTCCGGGCCGGCGAAGACCGCGACGTCCGGGTCGAAGCGCACCTCCGGCGCCACCTCGACGTCGGCCGGCACATAAGGCGGGTTGCAGACGACGGCGTCGACGCTTCCGCGGAGCTCGGCGAGCAGACCGGGATCGATGACGTCGGCCAGCTGCGCCTCCACGGCGGTGCCGGCCAGGTTGCGCAACAGCCATTCGGCCGCCGGGCCGGGGCGCTCGACCGCCACGACCCGGGCCGACGGCGCCTCGTCGGCGATGGCGAGGGCGAGCGCGCCGCTGCCCGAGCACAGGTCGACGGCGACCGGCGCCGCTCGGGCGTGCAGTACGGGCAGGACGGCGTCGACGAGCAATTCGGTCTCCGGACGCGGCACGAACACACCCGGCCCGACCGCGACCTCGATGTGGCGGAACCAGGCGACGCCGATGATGTGCTGCAGCGGATCGCGGTGCTCGCGGCGGGTCAGGGCGGCGTCGAAGGCAGCCCGCGCATCTGGCCCCGGGTCGTCGGCCAGTAGCAGCCGCGATCGGTCGACGCCGAGCACGTGGGCGAGCAGCAGTTCGGTGTCCACCCGCGGCGTAGCCACCCCGGCCGCGGTCAGCCGGGCAGTGCCGGCGGCGAGCAGGGCCCGCGGTGCGGTCATTCCGAGCCGGAGAGCAGGGCCTCGGTGTCGGCGTGGCGGAGTGCTTCGATGACGTCGTCGAGCGCGCCGTCCAGCACCTGATCGAGGTTGTAGGCCTTGAAGCCCACCCGGTGGTCGCTGATCCGGTT
>JAOPVG010000429.1 GCA_025966255.1 Jatrophihabitans sp. | reverse complement strand
CGTACCACTCCATGCCCAGCTCGGGCGAATGCCCGCCCTGCAGCATGATCTGCGTGGCGCCGAGATCGACTGCTTCGCCGCAGCGGCGCAGGATCTCCTCGATGGGATGCGTCCAGCCCTCGTCATGCCCCGGCGCGCGGTAGAACGCGCAGAACTTGCACGCCGTGACGCAGACGTTGGTGTAGTTGATGTTGCGGTCGATGATGTACGTCGCGATGTTGTCGGGGTAGCGACGCCGGCGGACCTGATCGGCCGCTTGACCGAGCGCGTGCAACGGCGCGTCGGTGTAGAGCAGCAGCGCTTCTTCCGGACTGATTCGCCCGCCATCGGCGGCGGAGTCGAGCAGGCGCGCGATGTCGGACGTCACGCGATCCAGACTACGGGGGGAACGCCGGGGGGCATCGAGCGCATCTGCCGGGCTCGACCGAGAAGAACAACTCGCCCCGCACGGCCGCGATGACAGCCGGCACGAGGGGGCCGCCGCGGTGCCCATCTACGCTGCGGCCATGAGCCTGCCTACGCCCGGTCCTGATCGCACTGCCGTCGTCACCGGCGCGTCGTCCGGGATCGGGGCCGAGATCGCCCGTGAGCTCTCCCGCCGCGGCCACCAGGTCGTGCTCGTGGCCCGCTCGGCCGACAAGTTGGAGTCGCTGGCCCGCGAACTCGGCACCGGCGCCCGTGTGCTCGCGGCCGATCTCGCCGACCGCTCCGTGCGGGCCGGCCTGCTCGACCGCGTGACCGGGCTCGGGCTCGTCCCCGACATCCTCATCAACAACGCCGGGCTGTCGACGCTCGGGCCCGTCCACCGGGCCGACCCGGACGCCGAGGGGAACATGATCGAGGTCGACGTGGTCGCGGTCGCGGATCTGTGCACGCGGTTCCTGCCCGGCATGGTCGAGCGCGGCCGCGGGGCGCTGCTCAATGTGGCCTCGACCGCCGCCTTCCAGCCGTTGCCCGGGCAGGCGGCCTACGGCGCGAGCAAGGCGTTCGTGCTGTCCTACACGCAGAGCCTGGCCGGTGAACTGCGCGGCACCGGCGTAAGCGCCACGGCGCTGTGCCCCGGGCCGGTCGACACCGGCTTCGGCGAGACGGCCGGCTTCGCCAAGGAGGACGCCGAGACCGCGCTGCCCAGCTTCATGTGGGTTCCGGCCGACAAGGTCGCGAAGACGGCGGTCGACGCGATGGCCCGCGGCCGGCTCGTCGCCATCCCCGGCGCGGCGAACCGCGTGGGCGCAGTGTTCGCCCAGGTCGCGCCGCGCAGCCTGCTGCTGCCGATCCTGGCTAAGCAGCACCCGGGCCTGAAGTAGCCCGTTTGCACCCGCCGGCGTCACTATCTGCCCGCTGGCGCGCGAATTAGCGACGAGTGCGGGTGCAAACCGACGTCAGACCTCGGCGAAGGTCGGCGTCACCGGGGTGCCGGCCCGCCGGGCGAACTCGACCAGCCCCTCGACCTGTCGCGACCCGAGGGAGAAGTCGAGCGTGCGGAAGTAGGTCGCCAGCGTGTCGGCGTCGAAGATCTCCCAACGCGCCGCCGTGGCCGCCACCTCGTCGATGTGCGCGAGCGCGTCGTCGCGGCTGCGGAGGAATGCCGTGTGGACATCCTTCACCAAACCGGGATTGGCCGCCGCGTAGTCGCGACGGGCCGCCCACACGGCGAAGACCATTGGCAACCCCGACCACTCGCGCCAGGCCTGGCCGAGGTCGTGCACCTGCAACCCGCGACCGGGCGCGTCGTAGGTGGCGCGCAGGGCGGCGTCCCCGATCAGGACGGCCGCGTCGGCCTCGAGCAGCATCGTCGACAGCTCGGGTGGGCAGACGAAGTAGTCGGGCCGCACGCCGTGCACCTGCTCGAGCCACATGCGGGCGAGCAACACCGACGTGCGGGACGTGGAACCGAGCGCGACCCGCCGCCCGTCCAACTCGGCGAGCGGCACCTGCGACACCAGGTTCACCGACAGCACCGGGCCGTCGGAACCGATGGCGATGTCCGGCAGCAGGACGAGATCGTCGGCGTTGCGCAGGTACTCGACCAGCGAGATCGGCCCGATGTCGAGCTCGTTGGCCACCAGCATGTCGTTGAGGCGGTCGGGGGTGTCCTTGGTCAGCTCGACGTCGAGCAACGCGCCGGCGCGGACCAGCCCCCAGTAGATCGGCAGGCAGTTCAAGAACTGGATGTGTCCGACCCGAGGCCGCGTAACCGTCACCAGTTGACGGTACGACTCTCCCGTTTCGGCCCGGCGAGTGGCACGGTGAGCAAATGAGCGACGCTGAGCTCGACCTCGCGACCAATCTGATCACCCGCGTCAACGTCGGAGACGCGCTCACCCGCACCGCGGGCCGGATCCCGGACGCGGTCGCCGTGGTCGACGGTGGCCGCAGCTGGACATTCGCCGAACTCAACGATCGAGTCAATCGGGTCGCGAACGCGCTGGCGGCTCGCGGGTACACCCGGGGGGACGCGTTCGCCCTGGCCTCGGGGAACAGCTGCGAATTCCTCGTCACCTATTACGCGTGTGCCAAGCTCGGGCTCGTCTGCGTG
>JAOPVG010000428.1 GCA_025966255.1 Jatrophihabitans sp. | reverse complement strand
ACGTCGCCGTCGAGGACTCCGTGAGTGCGCTTGCCGCGTTCGCGGCCGATCGATTCGGACACGTTGACATCTGGGTGAACAACGCCGGTATCTACCCGCGAGACTCGCTGCTGGAGATGCCGGAAGCCCATTGGCGGCGCGTGCTGGACGTCAACCTGACGGGAACGTTCTTCGGCAGCCGAGCCGCCGCCCGGCTGATGACCGCCCAGGGCCGAGGAGGGGTGATCGTCAATCTGGCTTCCTTGTCCGCCTTTCGCGCCCCGTCGGCGAACATGACGCACTACGTCGCGTCGAAGGCGGGCGTCGTCGGGATGACGCGCAGCCTTGCCGTCGAACTCGGTCCCCAGGGCGTACGCGTCCTGGGGGTGGCGCCGGCGTTCGTCCCGACCGAGAACGCCGTCGCGCTGCTGGAGCAGGACGGCGTCTATGACGCGATCGAGACGTTTGCCGCCCGTACCCCGTTGCGCCGGACAGTCGAGCCGGATGACCTCGCGCGTGTGGTGTTCTTCGCCGTCAGCGACCTCGCGGCCATGATGACGGGCAGCACGCTGTTGGTCGATGGCGGTCAGCTCTCCGGCTGAGCTCGCCCTCGCGCGCGCGCGAGATGCCCGACGCCCCCGGTCTCGCGCTCCTGGCCGGCGTTCAGGTCGTGCCCCAGCAGCGCCGACTTCGCCGCCAGGTAGCGCAGGTTGGCGGCATTCGGGGCCACCCGTACCGGCACGCGCTCGACGATCTCGAGGCCGAACCCCTCCAAGCCGGCTCGCTTCGCCGGATTGTTGGTCAGCAGCCGCAGGGTCGAGAGCCCCAGATCGACGAGTATCGAGGCGCCGACGCCGTAGTCGCGAGCATCGACGGGCAGGCCCAACGCCTGGTTCGCCCGGACGGTGTCGAGGCCGCCGTCCTGGAGCTGGTAGGCCTGCAGTTTGTGCAGGAGTCCGATGCCGCGGCCTTCGTGGCCCCGCAGGTACACGATGACCCCTTCGCCCTCTTCCTGGATCTGGGCCATTGCGATGTCGAGCTGGCCGCCGCAGTCGCACCGGCGCGAGCGAAACACGTCGCCGGTCAGGCATTCGGAATGCATACGCACGAGCACGTCCCGGTTGCCCTCCGGAAGCCCGTACAGCATCGCGACGCTGTGCGTCCCGTCGAGGAGTGACTCGTAGCCGACCATGCGCCAGTCGCCGTAGTCCGTCGGCATCGGCGTCTCGACGACGCGGCGCACCAGGTCCTCGCGGCGCCGCCGGTAGGCGATCAGGTCGGCGATCGTGATCAACAGAAGTCCGTGCTCCGCGCAGAAGTCGATGATCTGCGGCAGGCGGTGCATCGTGCCGTCGTCGCCGATGATCTCGCAGATCAGTCCGGCCGGCTCCCGTCCCGCGAGTCGGGCGAGATCAACCGACGCCTCGGTGTGCCCGGCCCGCACGAGCACGCCGCCGGGGGTGTAGCGAAGCGTGAACACGTGACCCGGTCGGCGGAAGTCCTCGGGCACCGCCGCCCGTGACACGGCATGCAGCGCCGTCGCCGCGCGGTCGTAGGCGCTTATCCCGGTGCGGTCGGGCTCGTCGAGATCGATCGAGACACCGAAGTGCGTCTCCTCGCCGCCTCCCGACTCCGGGTCCATCGCACCGATCCGGAGCCGGTCGAGCCGCTTCCCCTCGAGCGAGAGGCAGATGAGCCCGCGCCCGTGGGTCGCCATGAAGTTGACCGCTTCGGGCGTGACCGCGTCGGCGGCAAGGATCAGGTCGCCCTCGTTCTCGCGATCAGCATCGTCGACGACGACCACCATCTCTCCGCGCGCGATCGCGGCGACGGCGTCCTCGATCGACGCGAACGGTGACGCGACTGACCGCATGTTCATCGCGCCGGTCGGGTCAGCATGGCGCGTGCTTCCGCGAGCCGGGACAGCAGGTGGTCGTCGTCCTCGAGGCTGACGACGGGCAGTGTGCCGAGTTCCTTGCGCAGCAGCACGACGTCCTTGCCGAGGAGGTCGTCGACGAGATTGACGAAGTGATCGCCCATCCAGCTCCCGCCGGACGAGGTGCGCAGCACCTCGGCCAGCCGGCGCGGCTCCATGCCCATACCGTCCGCAAGCAGCATCATCTCGGCGTACGACAGCGCGGTGTAGGCGGCCGAGACGTTGTTCAGCAACTTCGCGAGGGTCGGGTCGCCGAACTCCGCAAAGCCGACGACCTCGTTCGCGGAGGTCGACAGCAGGTACTCGCGATCCGAGGCTTCGAGCGGCCCGGCGGCCATGACGGTCAAGGTGCCGGCGCGCGCACCGGAGTCACCGCCCGAGACCGGCAGTTCGATGAGTCGCCACGGCCGCTCCGCGTAACGGCCGAGCCCCCGCGCGTAGTCGAGCTCCAGCGTCGTGTTCAGGAACACGGGTATGCCACGCGGCACGGGCAGTTCGACGAGGCGCTGAAGCACCGCCTCGGCTTGGTTGGTCAGCCGGACGACCACGTAGACGTGAGTGATCTCCGGCCAGGGCACGTCGGCGAGATCGGCGACCGCGGTCCGACCGGTTACGGCGCGCCACTCGTCCCGGCGTTCGGCGGCGAGGTCGACACCGAGTACATCCCGGCCGCACTCGCTGATTCGCGCGGCGATGGCTATGCCGATGTTGCCGAGTCCGACTACGACGATCATTGGTCCTCCTCAGCGGGTCGTGGCCGGCGCGAGGGCCGACTGCGGGAGCGCGGCGGCGAGTTCCGCGGCGATCAGGCCGGCTAGCGCGGGATTGACTCGATGCTCGTGGTTTCCGGCGTGGTCGGGGGACTGGCCGCGAGCGCCCGCGGGCCAAGCGAGCGCGACGGCACCAGTGCCTCGCCGCTCCATGCGTTCGAGCGCCGCCTCGAGCTGATCCCGGCAGGGAACGGGCGCGCGCAACGCGTGTCCGATCATGCAGAACGGGAGGAGCTCGACCGGGTACTCGGCGTGGTGCTCGTGCGCCCCGACAGCTGTGATCGCGAGATGCGTCCGGAGGTGCGACATGGTGAGCGCGCGTTGTCCGGGCCACGGTTCGGACCAACCGTCGCGGTGCCGTCTCGTGCGCAGCACCTCGGTGAAGTCGATGCACGGTGCGTTGTGCTCGGCGGCGAACCCCAGCAGATCGTGCGCGGATGCCATCGAGCCGTCCGCCGCCAGAACCGCGCTCAGCGCGAGGCCGGTGCCGAGACCCGCCATCGTGATCAGGTACTGCAGTGCCTCGTTGAAGTAGAAGCTCTCGACCCGCCCGCTCGTGTCGATCGCGCTGGGCAGGACGTGCCCCGGCGTGCGCAGCTGGGCTCGCGTGGTCGTCGGATCGATAATGGCCCGAATCGTGGTCGCGCGGTCGGCCGCGGATACCCCGGTCGTGACATCGGCGACGGCGTCGACGGCCACGTACACCTGTGACCGCAATACGTCGGCGCCGTCCTGGTGGCCGATGCCGAGCCGGTCGAGATGCTCACGGGCCGCACCGCCGTACACGATGCCGCGACAGTGTTGGATCAGGAAGTTCACGTTCTGCGCGGTCGTCCGGCTACCTGCGATGCCCACGACACCGATGTCGCGGATGCGGTCGGTGATGACCACGATCTCGCCCCTCCGTAGCGTGGCGACACATGAGTCGAGCCGGTCGAGCAGGTCGGCCGGTCCTGGCGTCATCACGCCGCTGCGAATCCAGGGTCGATCTCGCGGCCGTAGACCTCGGCCCGGAATCGTGGGAGGACGTCCGTCGCGAAGCGCTGCATGCTCTTCTCCACGAGTGCCTTTCCCATCGTCCCGGCCTGCACCATCATCATGAAGTTGCCGAAGCCGCCGACCCGTTGGTAGAAGGACTCGAGCTGGGTGAAGACGGTGTCCGGGTTGCCCGCGAAGAAGTACCCGCCTTCGACGAGTTCCTCGACCGGCGCGTACGCGAGGTGCTCGATCGGCGTCGTCACGGGCGTGCCCTGGGCGGTCGATCGCAGCATCTTGGCCCGCGCCCTCTCGTCGATGTATCCCGGCACATCCATGAACTGGGTCGCCACCTTGTTGTGCTGCAGGTACCACTGCAGTTTCCGGGCGCCGGCGAAGCCCTCTTCGTCGGTGTCGCCGACGAAGACGAGACCCAGGTAGCCCAGCCGGTCAAGCCCGGCCGGTCCGAATCCGAGTTCCTCCCGGCGCTGCCGGTAGATGTCGAACATGCGCCGCGCGCCTTGCCATCCGCAGAGGATCGTCCCGAGCTTGTAGCCGCGCTCGGCGGTCTCGGCCACCGTCGCCGCATTCTGCGTCGGCACCCAGATCGGCGGGTGCGGCTCCTGGAACGGCCGGGGCCACACGTTGACCTGCCGGTGGTGGTAGTGCCGGCCCTCCCAGTTGAACGGGCCGTCGGTCGTCGTCCACGCTCGCACGATGAGGTCCGCGGCCTCCCAGAACCGCTCCTTCATCTCGACCGGGTTGACGTTGCCGGCCGACACCTCGTACGGGACTCCGCGGACGAAGCCCACTTCGCTTCGGCCGTGCGAGATCACGTCGATCATCGCCATCTCCTCGGCGACGCGCACCGGAGTGTTGCGGTTGGCGATCGGGTTGCCCAGCGCGAGGATGCGGCCGCGGCTGGTGATCCGGGCCAGGATCGCCATGGTCACCGGTACGGATGGCTCGACACACGTCGCCGTCGAGTGGTGCTCGTTGAGCATCATGTCCAGACCCAGCTCGTCGGCGGCCTGGTAGATGTCGAAGTACTTCGAGTACAGCTGGAAGCCGAGTTCGGGGTCGTACACCGTGCTGGGCAACGTGACGCGCAAGGACTCGTAGGAATCCGCCGGAGGCAGGTACGGATACGGCATCTCGGTGAACGTCCACGCACGAAACATCTCGGCTCCCTCGGCAGTCAGAGTGGTGCTACGGCCGCACTGCGGCGGTATCGCGGGCGAACCGGACCAGGTGCTCGGCGAGCTCCTCCGGCCGCTGCTCCTCGACCCGGTGGCCGGTGTCCGGCAGCACGTGCGACTCAGTCGCCCCGCCGAGTGCGCACTGCAGCGTCTCCACGTGGTCGTCGGCGAGGATCACGCCGTCCAACGCGCCGGTGATGATCTGCACCGGCCTGCGGACGCGGTGCAGGCGGGCCAGCAGGGACGGATTGTGCAGGTAGGGCTGCCAGGTGTAGTACGCCGCGGCTTCCTGCGCCCGCGCGAGCTGCAACAGGTCGGCATCGGTGCGCACCGACAGATCCGGACCGCGGTCGGGCGCGCCGTACAGGGCGGTCGCGACGACGTCCGCGCTCACCGCGTAGCGGTCCAGGTAATGCCGCTTGGTCGGCTCACCCGTTCGGATGCCGACCGGCGATACGAGCGTCAAGCCGGCGATGTGGGTCTCGTCCTTCGTAGCGACTTCCAACGCCAGCCAGGCGCCGAGACCACAGCCGAGTACGAACGCAGGCTCGTCGAATGTCTCCAGCAGGTCGAGGTACCGATAGGCGAGATCGTCAACGGTGCGATCGGTCGCCTGTCGCGTCGACTCCCCCCAGCCGGGATGGGATGGCGCGATCACCGTGAATTCCTTGCCGAGTCGGCGCAGCAACGCGTCGCAGAAGAGCAAGCCCGACTCGCCGTGCAGGAAGAGAAGCGGCGAGCCCGCGCCCTCTGTGCGCACGTCCAGCCCCGTCTCGCTGACAGCAGTCGCTGCGGAGGGCGCGGTCATCGGCAAGCTCCCTGACGTTGACGGGACGGACCGTGTTTTCCTATCATCTAAATGATTGGAAGACAACCTTCACCTGGATTGGTACAGGACGAGCAGATGCCCGGCTGGGTCGCGGAGCACCGCGCGATGCTCATGCGCACCCTCCTCGTCGCGCGTGATGACGATCGCGCCGGATTCCTCCGCGCGTCCGACCGCCGCCGCGAGATCGCCCACTCGATATGCCGGCGCCGGGGCCGATCCGGTCACCGCCTCCGTTCCCGTCACGAGGGCCAGCGTCACGTTGTCGGCGCCGGCGACTGCCGCGAACCGGTCGCCGTCGCGAAACTTGAGGGTCATGCCGAGCCCGCCGACATAGAACGACAGGGCGGCTTGCAGGTCTGTCACCGGCCACAGCACCTCACGAAGGATCGGCGGGCTCTGTGGCGTCTCGGCCTGCGGCTGTTCGGTCATATGTGCTCCATCCCTCGGTGGGTGTGTGGCCAAGCGCTTGCTTGGCTAGTATCTCGACTCGATACGACTTCCGGACCGTCGCTCGTCGGAAACGCGCGGTCCTCATCTGATCGGGTGGCCACATGGCGGTGGACGGCGGCACGAACGTGCTCTCGCGAAGGCAGATCGTCATCGCTTACGCGGACACCGACGCAGCGGGGATCATCTATTTCGCGGCGTGGTTCCCATGGCTCGAGCGAATTCACACGGAGTGGCTGCTGGACCACGACGTGCGGTTTCCGGAGCTCTATGACCGGTGTGGTGCGTCGGTGGTGACCCGGGCGACGACGTGTGAGTACCTCGCAGTCGTGCGCCCCTACGACCGGATCGACATCAGCATGGCAGTCGGCAGCGTCGGGGTCCGGTCGTACCGACTCGACTACGCCATGACGCGGGCCGATGACGACGTCGACGTGGCGCGCGCCACGCTCTCGCTGGTGGGGCTGGATCGCGAAGGCCGGTCCGCCCCGGTGCCCGCACTTATCAAGAACCTGCTCAGCTGATCGACAAGGAGCGTGCGTGATCAACTACGAGCTGCCTCGGGCGGCCACCTTGGCTGCTGTACCGCGGTGGAACAGCCTCGATGAGGCGATCGCCCACTGGGCGGCAACCAAGCCGGCCGAGTCCGCGTACGTCGAAAGCGCGGGTCGAATGTCCTGGGTCGCCTACGACCAGTACATCAGCCTGCTTGCCGCGCACCTCACCGGACTCGGGCTCGAGCGCGGCGCGCACGTTGCCATCTGGATTCCGGACGGCTGCGTCGTGCACGTGGCGATGTCGGCGTGCATCCGCGCGGGGGTCGTCTTCACCGGGATCGGCGCGCGCTCCGGCGAGCGCGAACTGCGGCACCTGCTCGCGCGCGGCGAGGCCACGACGCTGATCACGGTTCCGCAGATTGGCCGCGTTGACACGGTCGAACTCTTCGAGCGGCTGCGCATCGACCTGCCGGCGTTGGAGCGATATGTCGACGTCTACGACGTGGTGCCGATGCCCGACGGACCGGTCGACGTCGCCCTGGACCCAGCGACCGGAGCGCCCGTCGGCGAGGCAGCCATCGAAGCGGCCAACCGGCTGATCCAGGGCCGGCGGACCCCGACCGACGCGCTTGCCTTCCTGAACTCGACCTCCGGCACGACGGGCCTGCCCAAGTGTGTGGCTCACGACGAGCGGCGATGGCTCAGATACCACGACTACGCGGTCGACGCCGGCGCGCTGACGACCGACGAGGTCTGCATGAGTGTCGTCCCCGCTCCATTCGGGTTCGGCCTGTGGACTGCGCACTTCACGCCGACCCTGCTCGGTTCGGCGACGGTGGTGTTGCCGCGATTCGACGCCACTGAGACGCTGCGGATGCTCGAGGCCGAACGGGTCACCGTGTTCATGGCGGTGTCGACCCAGTTCGTCATGCTGCTCGGACATCCCGAGTTCGATCGATTCGACCTGAGCAGCCTGCGTGTGATGTACACCGGGGGTGAGGCAGTGCCGTACTCGAAGGCCGAGGAATTCGAGAAGCGCACGGGCACGACGATTCTCAACATGTACGGGTCGAACGAGACCGGTGTGCAGAGCTACACGACCGTCGATGACCCGCGGGAAAGGCGTCTCACGACGGGTGGCCGGATAATTCCGGAGACCGAGGTCCGGCTGTTCGGTGAGGACGGCGCGGAGATCGAGTTCGGTACCGGGGCCGGCCGTCCGGCCTCGATCGGAATCGTGCGATCCCGCGGGTACCACCAGGATCAGGCCGCCAACGCGGAGTTGTTCACCCCCGACGGCTGGATGCTGATGGGTGATCTGGTGACGATCGACGACGAGGGCTACCTCACGATCGTGGGCCGGACGTCGGATTTCATCATCCGCGGTGGCAAGAACATCAGCGCGCCGGCCGTCGAAGACGAGGTCAGCAGCATGCCTGGCCTGATCCGGTGCGCCGCCGTGGCGATGCCGGACGAGATATTCGGTGAACGGGTCTGTATCTACGTGATCCCGACAGCCGGCGTTGAGATCACGCTCGACGACGTCCGCGCGCATCTGGCCGCGCGGGGAGTGAGCAAGGAGTGGTTCCCGGAGCACCTGATCGTCGTCGACGCGCTGCCGGTCGCTCCCGGCGGGAAACTCGCCAAGTCGGTGCTCCGCGAGGACATCCGGCGCCGGATGGCGGAGATCGGCGTCGTCGGCCGAGGCTGACCGCTGGCGGTGCGCGCACGTGGTATTGGTTAGAACAAATATAGGATGCGGCGCAGCGCCTGACGGGAGTGATTGATGGCCTCGACCTCGAGGAGCCGCGTACGCGCGGCCGTGCTGACCGGGCCTATGACGATCGAGGTCCAGAGCTTCGCCCGGCCGCAGATCGACGCACACAGCGCCCTGCTGGCGGTGGAGGCGAATGGAATCTGTGGCACCGACGTGCATTGGCGCGCTGCGCCGACGGATGTGCCACGCATCATCGGCCACGAGGTGGTCGGGCGACTCGTGGACGTCGGCGATCAGGCCGCGCACCTCTGGCAGGTCGGGCCCGGCGACCGGGTCGCCGTCGAGGCCGGCATCTCGTGCGGCGCGTGTGCGGACTGTCTCGCCGGATACGCGCAGGTGTGCGCGGCGTCGCGCAGCTACGGCTCGAACATCACCACCGCGGTGGCGCCCGCGCTGTGGGGTGGGTGCGCGGAGTACATGTACTTGGCGCCCGGCACAACGGTGACCAAGCTTGCGGCCGAGGTGCCCGCCGACGTCGCCGCCGGCTGGTTCAGCCCGCTCGCCAACGCGCTGGACTGGCTGGGGCCGATCGGCGCAGACGTGCAGCCGATGGACTCGGTCGTCGTGCTGGGGCCCGGACCGCAGGGGCTGGCGGCGTGCCTCGTGGCCAAAGCGCGCGGGGCCGGGCAGGTGATACTCGTCGGGCTGCGGCGCGACGCCGCCCGCCTACGTGCGGGGCTGACGCTCGGTGCCGACGAGACGCTGTACGCCGACGGTGACGAGCCGGTTCTCGGCGCCGTGCAGCGGCTCACGGGCGGCGCGATGGCCGATCGGCTCCTAGACGTCTCCGGTAGTGCCGCGTCGGCGGCCCTGGCGCCGCTGCTCGTGCGGCGCCGCGGCACCATCGCGGCAGCGAGCCCGATCAGCGCAGCCGGCGATGTGGGCCTTCCGCTCGCGCACCTGATCTGGAACCAGATCCGGTGGCAGGGCGTGCTCTCCAACCGGACCGTGGCCGCCCGACCCGCCGCAGCTCTGCTCGCCGCAAATGTCGACCGACTCCTCCCGCTGGTGACACATCGATTCGGGCTGAGCCAGACCAGCGCCGCCATCGATACCGTGTCTCCCTCAGGCGGCGTGGCCGATGCGATAAAGGTGGTCGTCTGCCCCGACCACGGGGGCGACTCATGAGCATTCCTTCGCACCCGGACGACGCCAGGCCGGTTGTCCGCGCGGTCCGAGCCGCAGCTGCCCGTCCCGGACGCGCCAACGCGGTAGGGTCGGATGCGCTCGGAGTGCAACGATCGTCGGCGGCAGGAGAGCCCGGGGTGCAGATCCGTCAGCCGCGGTTGGCAGAAATGGTCGCCGAGGCGCTCCGTGAGCGCATCGTGAGCGGGGACCTCAAGGATGGCGCGATGCTGCCGCGCCAGGAGGATCTCCTGCAGGAGTTCCGGGTGAGCCGGCCGTCCTTGCGTGAGGCCCTCCGCATTCTCGAGGCCGAGGGATTGATCACCGTGCATCGGGGCAATCGCGGTGGCGCCACCGTGCACGTCCCTCGCGCGGCGAACGCGGCGTACTCGGTCGGACTCGTTCTTCAGTCGCGCGGAGTCCAGATGATCGACGTGCGCGAGGCACTCAAATCGATCGAGCCAGTGTGTGCCGGCTTGTGCGCGCAACGGCCGGATCGCCTGGAGGCGGTACTTCCGCACCTGACCGAGTTGCACGAGGCGACCCTGGCCGCCCTGGACGACCCACTCGAATTCACTGTGACGTCGCGTCGTTTCCACGAAGCCCTGGTCGAGAGTTGCGGCAACGAGACCATCAAGCTCGTCATCGGTGCGCTGGAATCCCTGTGGACCAGCCGCGAGGAAGCCTGGGCGCGCTCAGCCGACGAGTCGGGTGGATTCCCGGACGCCAAGCGTCGGCTGTCCGGCACGAAGGCACACGCTCGCATCCTCAAGTACATCGAGGAGGGCGACGTCGACAGGGTGCAGCGCCAAGCCCGCCTACACCTCGACGCGAGCCTGCTGTACGCCCTCGACGAGGGCTCAGTCGACACCGCCGCGGCGACGGAAGCCCTGCGCGGCAACTGAACGACCGGGGGTTTCGCCTATCCGCATTATGATATATAAGTTAAGCCCGTGACGGCCGATCCGATCGATCCAACGGCGGCACCTTCGACCTATGGTTTCGAACCCGGGCTCCTGTCCGGGCGGGTCGCGGTCATCAGCGCAGCCGGCGGCGCGATCGGCTCGAGCATCGCCATAGTCATGGCGAGTCTCGGCGCGGACGTCATCGCGACCGACATCGACGGCGAACGACTTGCCGCGCTCGAGTCCCGCCTCCACCCCGCGCATCAGGGCACGATCACCACCGTCGTCGCCGACCTGTGCACTGAATCCGGTGTGGCGGAACTGGCTGAGGTCGCCCGATCCGGCGCCGGGCCCGTGGACATCCTCGTCAACGGACTCGGCGAGCACCTGGGCAGCGTGGCACCGTTCGAAGACGGCACCGAGGAGATGTGGCAACGTCTCTACGAGGTCAATGTGTTGCACGTCTTCCGGCTGTGCCGCGAGTTCGTACCCATGATGAAGGCCGGCGGCTGGGGCCGGATCCTCAACTTCTCCTCCGTCGAAGGCGCCCGCGCCGCACCCGACCTTGCGGTGTACGCGGCCTTCAAGCGTGCGGTCGACGGCTTCACCAAGAGTCTCGCTGTTGAGCTGGCGCCGAGCGGCATCATCGTCAACGCCATCGCGGTCGACAAGACGCGCGCGTACCAGGTCGGTCATTACCAACTTCCCGACGAGTACCAGCGGCTGGTCCCGGTTTGGATACCGGCCGGGCACTACGCGGAGCCGGAGGAAGTCGCCAAGCTAGCCGTGTTCCTCGCCGGCCCGATGAACACCTGGGTCGTCGGCGACACCGTGACCGCGGACGGCGGGACGCTGTCGGCGGGTGGGTGGTTCCGCACACCGGCGCGATGGACGAATCAGCCACTGCTGGTGCAGTACCTCGAGGATCCGGCCGCGAACGAGGTCCGCCCGCGGGCCGTCCAATGAGAACCCTGATCAAATGAAGATCGCCTTTCTGGGGCTGGGCGCGATGGGCTACCCGATGGCGGGGCGGGTGGCCCAACGATTCGAGACCGCGGTCTGGAACCGCACGGAATCTGTCGCCATCCGGCACAGCGCGGAGTACGGCAGCCGGCCGGTCGCGCTGGACGAGGTTTGCGCGTCCGACGTCGTGATGACGTGTCTCGCGTCCGCGGCTGTCGTGGTCGAGGTCGTCGATCGCGTCTTGCCGTTGCTCCGCGCCGGAACCGTCTGGATCGACTGCACGTCCGGCGAGCCGGAGGTCACCCGGGAACTGGGGTCCCGACTGGCAGGCGTCGGCGTCGACCTCCTCGACGCGCCTGTCTCGGGAATGGCACATGCTGCACGCGCCGGCGATCTCACGATGCTCGTCGGCGGTGCGGAGGACGTCCTCGATCGCGTGCGGGACGTCGTCATGGCGACCAGCAGTCGGGTCGTGCGAACCGGCGGAGTCGGATCGGCTCATCTCGTCAAGGCGGCCAACAACGCGTTGTTCGCGACCTCGTTCTGGGCAGCGGCCGAGGTGTTCGGTGCGCTCGCCGCCGCAGGGGTCGAGCCGATGCGAGCGCTGGAGGCAGTGAACGCCTGCTCCGGGCGTTCCTACCTGACCGAGCAGTTCCTTCCCCGCTTCGTGCTGCCGCGGTCGGTCGAGTCCTCGTACCGGGTGGGCCAGAACCAGGCCAATCTCGACACCATGCTCAGTGCACCGGAACTCGACGCCGACCGGCTGCTTCTGCTTCATGCCGTGCACGAGGCCTATGCGTCGGTCATCGCCCGGTGCGGGCCCGACGCCGATGCCGCCGAGACCTTTCACAAGATCGGCACCCGCGCGGTCGACGACGCATGACGAGCGGCATTGCACTGCCGATGCGTGCGGTTGAGTCATGGCTGGTCGCGCAGGGCGTCCCAGTGGCGCCGCCGCTCACGGCACAATTGATCACGGGCGGCCGGTCGAACCTGACCTATCTGCTGTCCGACGCGAACGCTGCGACAACCGTCCTGCGACGCCCGCCGCTGTCCGGTGTCATTGCCTCCGCGCACGACGTCCTGCGCGAACACCGCATCATGGCGGCGCTGTACGGAAGCGGAGTGCCGGTGCCGGCGATGCTCGCAGCTTGCCCGGACGAGTCTGTGATCGGCGCCCCGTTCATAGTCATGGACTACGTGGACGGTGTGGTGCTGCGTGACCAGGACACCGCGGAGGCGCAGCTCGACGAGTCCGCGCGGAGCCGGGTCGGCGCGAGCATGGTCGACGCGCTGGCGCGATTGCACACGATCGTCCCGGACGACGTCGGCCTGGGTGACCTCGGCAAAGGGGTCGACTACATCGCTCGTCAGCTGGCGCGCTGGGAGCAGCAACTCGAACGCCTGGGCGTACCGACCAGCGCTGCGATGCGCGACATTCTCGGTCGCCTGCAGGCAGGCGTGCCTGGGCAAGCGAGTGTGCGGATCGTGCACGGCGACTTCCGCCCGGGCAACGCCGTCGTCGGGACGGACGGCAACCTTCGCGCCGTGCTGGACTGGGAGCTCGCCACGCTCGGGGATCCGCTGGCCGACCTCGGCTGGCTGGTCGCGTACTGGGGTTCGTCGGATCCCGGCGAAGCGGCCCTCCCGATGTCGGTGCCGACCCGGGCCGCCGGCTTCGGGTCGTCCGACGAGGTGACCCGGCGGTACGTGGAGCTGACCGGCCGGTCGTTGGACGAGCTCGGCTTCTACGTGGCCTTCGCGCTCTGGCGCCTGGCGGCGATCCTGTCGGGTGTGAACGCGCGGGCCCGGCGTGGGGCGTACGGCCGCGACGACGGATCAACGGCGGCCGCGGACGTCGACGATCGTGTCGAGCAGTTGGTCGCGGCCGCGCAGGCGGCGACGGAGGCCGCGGGACGGTGAGGCAATGAGCGCGAAGGCGGCGGTGCCGTGCTACGACGACCTGCCCGAGCTCGGCCAATCGGGCGTGCGCCACGCCTGGCAGGTTTGGGGTCCAGGCGACCGGCTCGGCACGATGAATCGGGTCACCGGGCACACGGTGCTCGCCGCGCTGAGTGTGCCCCGGCAGGGGCGGCGCATCAGCTTGTGCCTCCCGTTGGACTTCCTTCGACCACCCCTCTACGGGCGCAAGGAATTCGGGCATCGCGTGTTCGACCGCAATCGGAACATGGTGGAGGACGAGATCACCGGACTCGATCCGCAGGCATCGAGCCAGTGGGACAGCCTGCGGCACATCCGCGCGGGCTCGTTCGGTCACTACGGCGGTCTTGCCGCGGACGACCCGGCAGTACCCGAGCTCGGGATCGACGGGTTGAGCCGTTTCGGCCTGGTGTTCCGCGCCGTTCTGCTCGATCTTCCTGCCTTCTGGGCTGCGCGGGGCCAGATCGTCGATCCGCTCTCGGAGTATCCGGTCACGGCCGATGATCTTCAGGCTTGCGCGCGGCACCAGCGGACCGTGGTGCGCGCCGGTGACCTGTTACTCGTGCGCACCGGCTGGCTTGCGGCCTACCGCAGCGCCGGCGGTGTTCCGGCGGAGTCGCTCGACATGCCGCCGTCGGCTGGACTCGAAGGATCCGCGGCGACGGCCCGACTGCTCTGGGATCTCGGTGTCAGCGCGGTCGCCGCGGACAACCCGGCGGTCGAGGCGCTGCCGGGTGATCCGGCGATCGGTTCGCTGCACCGGCGCCTCATCGCAGCGCTGGGCATGCCCCTCGGGGAGCTGTGGGATCTCGACGAGCTGGCCGAGGCCTGCGACCGGCAGGGCAGCTATGAGGCCTGTGTGATGGCCGCGCCGCTGCGCGTGCCCGGCGGCGTCGCCTCGCCGGCGAATGCGCTCGCGATCATCTGAGCTCGCTAGCCGCCTGCATTCCAGAACTCCTGCCACGTCGGCAACCGGTACGGAACCGTCCCGCGGCCGATCTGTCGCGCCGGCCAGTCCGCGTCGGGCCGACCATTCGGGCGCGAGGCGAACGGCGCGCCGTAGCACAGCTCATGCGTGCGCTGGCGAGCGAAGTACCACCGGTCGCCGCGGCGGCAGTAGCTGTCGGTGTACCGGACCGCCTGGTAGTAGCCGGTCCCGTCGCGGAGGATCACTTCGACGTGGCAGTACACCGTCCCGACCGCGCCGTCCGCACCGGTCACCTGGATCACGTGGTTGCCGGTGTGCAGAACGACGGTGTCGAGGCCGCCGCCAGGACCGGTGCGGATGCCTTGCTCGAAGTGCGCGCGGAGCGCCGCCCGGCCGGTGTCACCGTTCAGTAGCTCGACGTCGGGCCGGTAGAGCGCCACGAGCGCGTCCAGGTCCAATTCCGCGTAGGCAGTGGCATACCGATGCGGCAGCTCGGCGATCTGATCCCGCGCCGCGAGGCCGGCGAGCCTGAGTTCGATGCTGGTCACGACAGTTCGCTCGCCCAGAAGGCGCGCCAGCTCGGCCACAGCTCGGGCAACTCGGCCGCCGGGACGACCGGGGCTCCGGGGAAGTGGAATCGCCCAGGAACGGCTGCGGGATTCTCGCGAATGTCTGCCGCATAGAACGCGTGAACGCTGCGGCTGCGGAAGTACCACCTGCCCCGGTGTCGCTCGTACCGGTCCCGGTATTGCAGCGGCATCACGATCCAGAGATCGCCGACCTGGTACTCCGGCCGGCAGTACAGCAGGCCGGTGGCGTGGTCGGCATCGAGAAGGTCGATCAGGTGATTGCCGATGAGATGGAACGTCACCTCATACCGACGCAGGCTGACGTCGAACGACGTTGCCAGCGCGTCCCGTCCGATCCGGCCGTCGGACGTCTGCACGTCTTCGACGTACAGGTCCACGAGGGTCTCGAGGTCACGGCTGTCGAGCGCCAGCGCGTGCCGGGCGACGAGTTGCCGGATCTGTTCGCGTGATTCCAGCGCATCGAGCCGCGCGTGGATGTCCGACATACGTCCGCCCCTGTCGGTTGGAAGACCGTGAAATCGCCTACTGCCCCTGCCTACCAAGCGCTTGCTACAGTATAAGAATTTCCTTCAGTGGCAGTGCATTCGAGGCGACAGGAGTCACGTGGCAGACAAGCGAATGACGGAGAGCCAGGTCGTCTCCGAGCTTCGCTCCGGCATGACGATCGGAATCGGTGGCTGGGGCTCACGGCGCAAGCCGATGTCGATCGTGCGGGCGTTGTTACGCTCCGATCTTCGCGACCTGACGATCGTCTCGTACGGCGGTCCCGACATCGGTCTCCTGTGTGCGATGGGCAAGGTCAAGCGGGCGGTCTACGGTTTCGTGTCGCTCGACTCGATCCCGCTCGACCCGAACTTCCAGGCCGCCCGCCAGGCGGGCGCGATCGAGGTCACCGAGTACGACGAGGGGATGGTTCAGCTCGGCTTGCTCGCGGCACAATGGCGCGTGCCCTTCCTGCCTGCGCGCGCCGGCCTCGGTTCGGACGTCATGCGGGTCAACGCGGGGTTGCGCACCGTCGCGTCACCGTATGCCGATGCCGAAGAGCTGGTCGCCGTCCCGGCAATCCGTCTCGACGCGGCACTCGTCCATCTCAATCGCGCCGATGAGCGCGGCAACGCGCAATACCTCGGCCCGGATCTCTACTTCGACGATCTGTTCTGCGCAGCGGCGGATCGTGCGTACGTCTCGTGTGAGCGGATCGTCCCCACCGCCGAACTCGCCGCGGCCGGCCCGACCTCGCTGCGCATCAGCCGGTGGATGGTGGCCGGCGTGGTCGAGGCGCCCAACGGCGCACACTTCACCTCCTGTGCGCCGGACTACGGTCGCGACGAGGCGTTCCAGGCTCGGTACGTACGGGCCGCAAAGGACCCGCAGCTGTGGACGGCGTTCGTTGATCGCTATCTGGCGAGCGATGAAGCGCACTATCAGGACGCGGTCGAGGCCGATCGGATTGCGGTGTCGGCATGACCGCCACCCCGACCCTGCCCACCACCGGCGAGGTGACCCGCGCCGAGATCTGCGTGGTGGCCTGCGCGGACGCGTGGCGCGGCGATGGTGAACTGTTCGCCAGCCCGATGGGCACGATCCCGACGATCGGCGCCCGGCTGGCGCGGGCGACGTTCGAGCCCGAACTTCTGCTGTCCGACGGTGAGTCGTTGTTCGTCGACGGCACCTGGGCCGTCGGGACCCCGGCGCCGGCGGCAGTCGAGGGATGGATCCCCTACCGCGCCGTCTTCGATCTCGTCTGGGCCGGAAGACGACACGTGATGATGGGCCCGAGCCAGATCGACCGGTACGGCAACGCCAACATCTCCGCGATCGGCGACTTCTTCAAGCCGACGCGTCAACTTCTCGGCGTCAGGGGGGCTCCGGGGAACACCGTGAACCACCCGACGAGCTACTGGGTCCCGCGCCACCTGCCCCGCACGTTCGTACCCGCGGTCGACGTCGTGTCCGGCGTCGGGTACGACAGCGCCCGGATCTCAGGCTCAGCGGCGGCGCGCTTCCTCGACCTGCGGCGCGTCGTCACGAATCTCGCGGTGCTCGACTTCGCGACGGCCGATCACTCGATGCGGCTCGCGTCGGTGCACCCTGGCGTCTCGGTCGACGAGGTGCGCGACAACACCGGATTCGAACTCGTCGTCGACGGTGCCGTCCCACCGACGCGGACACCGACGGACGAGGAGTTGCGCCTGATCCGCGAGGTCATCGACCCGAAGGGCCTGCGCCTCAAGGAGATCCCAGCATGACCCAGGGCGCCGACGATGCGTTTCATCCGGCGCTGCGCACAGCCGTGTGCGAGCTGTTCGACGTCCGCTACCCGATCGTCCAGACCGGCATGGGGTACGTGGCGACGCCGGAACTCGCCGCCGCGACGTCGAACGCGGGCGGCCTCGGGATCCTCGCGAGCGGCACGCTGTCCCTCGCCGAGAC
>JAOPVG010000404.1 GCA_025966255.1 Jatrophihabitans sp. | reverse complement strand
CCGGACTCGCGCTGACCGACGCCGGTGACGCCGACGTCGCGTTCGTGACGCCGGAGACCCTGCCCGCCGCCGGCGGCCTGCTCGACGTGTATGCGATCGCACCGGACTCGGCCGCGGTCGGTTTCCGGGACGCCGTCGCCGACGACGCCCAGGACTACGTCGCCGCAGTACGTCCGCAAGCCGACACGTGGGCGAGCGTGCACCTGCTCGCCTCGGACGCCGACCCCTGTCTGCCCGGCCTCACCCGCGGCGCGGCCTCCATGCGCGCAGCGAAGCGGGCCGAGGCGCTCGGTTTGGCCGCAGGCGGGCGACTGCTCACGACGCGGGACTGGACATCGGCCGGCGATTGGGTGGACGCCGTGCTCGCGCCGCTGTCGGTCGGCGGCTCCGTCGTGATCGTGCGCAACGGCGCCGACGAGGCCGTGCTGGCCCGGCGCGCGGAGCAGGAACGGGCCACCGTCCGCATCTGATCGAGACCGAACGCGACGACCGGTCGAGCACTGCCGGTCGAGCGCGGCCGTTCGACCGCTGCCGTTCCACCCCTGTTAACGCGCCGGTTGCCCGACGTCGACAGGGTCGAGGCGATGACCGCCGAGGCACGACCCGGCGGCTCGGATCTATCGACCCGAACGGAGCACCTCTGTGAAGATCTGGCACCGCGCCACCCTCGCCGCCGTCGCCGTCGCGACGCTCGCTGCGACGACTATGCAGTCCTCCGCCGCTGACCCGCACGGCTCGGGCCACGGCGACGATCACGGCACGCCGTACACCTTCGCCGTCATCGGCGACATCCCCTACGGCGATGCGCAGATCGCCAACTTCCCGAACGTCGTCAAGCAGATCAACGCGGATCCGGCGGTCCAGTGGGTCGACCACCTGGGCGACATCAAGAGCGGCTCCAGCCTCTGCAGCGACGCGTATTTCCAGTCGATCAGAAACAACTTCGACCAGTTCCAGGACCCGCTGGTCTACACCGTCGGCGACAACGAGTGGACGGACTGCCACCGGGCGAACAACGGTGGCTACAACCCGCTCGAGCGCCTGGCCACGGTGCGCCAGGTGTTCTTCCCGAATCCCGGCCACACACTCGGCCAGCACCCGGCGTCGGTGGCCACGCAGGCTGACCAGGGCATTCCCGAGGACGTGCAATGGGAGCGGGCCAACGTCTCGTTCGCCGCTCTGCACATCGTCGGAAGCAACAACAGCCTCGCGCCGTGGACGGGCAACACGACCGCTACCCCCGAGCAGACGGCCGAGGTGCTGGGCCGAACCAGTGCGGTCATCCAGGAGATCCACACCGCCTTCACCACCGCGCGGCGCCACCACGACCGCGCCGTGACGCTGCTGACGCAGGCCGACATGTTCGACCCGACCGTCACGGACCCCGCGTACGCCGACTACTACGGCTTCACCCCGATCGTCGCGGCGATCGCGCGCGAGACGGCGGCCTTCAACGGCCCGGTCTACCTGTTCAACGGCGACAGCCACGTCTACAACAGCGACAACCCCCTCGCGCCTGGGTCGAAGTGGGTGTCCTTCTACAAGGTTGCTCACCCGGTCACCAACTTCTCGCGGCTGACGGTTGACGGCTCGACCGGCGTGAACAACTACGTGCGCGTCACGGTGCAACCGCACGGCTCGCAGGTGCTCACCTGGACGCGCGTGCCGTTCGCGTCCTAGGCGCCGTTAGCTAGGCACCACGTTCCGCTCGCCGCACCCGGCGCCGACCCACCTCGGCGCCGGGTGCGGCCGTTACTTCAGCAGGTTGCGCGCCATCACCATTCGGTTTATCTGATTGGTGCCCTCATAGATCTGGGTGATCTTCGCGTCGCGCATCATCCGCTCGACCGGGAAGTCCATCGTGTAGCCCGCGCCGCCGAACAACTGCACCGCGTCGGTGGTCACGGACATGGCGGTGTCGGACGCGAACACCTTCGCCGCGGACGAGGTGAACGTCAGGTTCGGCTCGTCGCGCTCGGCCCGGGCCGCGGCCGCATAGACGAGGTGGCGCGCGGCCTCGATGCGCATACCCATGTCGGCGATCATGAACTGGATGCCCTGGAAGTCGGCGATCCGCTGGCCGAACTGCTCGCGGGACTTCGTGTAGTCGACGGCGGCATCGAAGGCGCCCTGGGCGATGCCCAATGCCTGCGCGCCGATGGCGAGACGCGTGTGGTCGAGCGTGCGCAGTGCGGTCTTGAAGCCGGTGCCCGGCTCGCCGACGATCCGGTCGGCCGGAATCGTGCAGTTGTCGAAATAGATCTCGCAGGTCGGGCTGCCCTTGATGCCGAGCTTGCGCTCTTTGGTCCCCACCGAGAAACCCGGGTCGTCCCTGTGCACGACGAACGCCGAGATGCCGTTCGCGCCGGCCTCGGGATCGGTCACCGCCATGACCGTGTACCAGGTGGAGACGCCGGCGTTGGTGATCCATGCCTTCGTCCCGTTCAGCACCCAACTGTCGCCGTCGCGCACCGCGCGGCTGCGCATGGACGCGGCATCGGAGCCGGCCCCGCGCTCGGAGAGTGCGTAACTGATCATCGCGCCGTCGGCGATGGAGGGCAGGACCTGCTGCTTGAGCGCCTCGGAGCCGGACAGGATGATCGGTTGCGAGCCGAGCTTGTTCACGGCCGGGATCAATGAGGACGACGCGCAGGCGCGGGCCACCTCTTCGATGACGATGCAGGCGGAGATCGCGTCGGCACCGGCGCCGCCGTACGCCTCGGGAATGTGCACGGCGTGGAAGCCGGCCCGGACGAGGGCGTCGAGCACGTCGTAGGGGAACTGCGCGGTTTCGTCGATCTCGGCCGCGCGCGGCGCGATCTTGTCGTCGGCCAGATGGCGGACCGCCTTGCGGAGCATCTGCTGCTCTTCGGCGAGGCGGTATTGGTCGAAGGGGGCGTCGGCGGTTCCCATACCTCGATAGTAGGACGTCCGACTAAACATCTCCTGACCTCGGGTGTCACACGCGCCGGGCCCTATTTCGTCTCCTGTTCGACCCACCGAATACCAACGATTTCAGGAGTAGGAGTTCCCATGCGCGTGTTCCTCGCCGGCGCCACCGGAGCCATCGGCCGCCGCCTCGTCCCCCAGCTCGTCGCCGTCGGCCACACGGTCGTGGCGACCACCCGCACCGAGTCCAAGTCCGACCTGCTCCGCTCGCTCGGCGCCGAACCGGTCGTCGTCGACGGCCTCGATGCCGGTGCCGTCGGCGAGGCGGTGGCGCACGCCGAACCGGACGCGATCGTGCACCAGATGTCCGCCCTGACCGGCGCCGGAAACCTGCGCCGCTTCGACCGCGAATTCGCCGTCACGAACCGGTTGCGCGCCGACGGCACCGACTACCTGCTCGCCGCGGCGCGGGCCGCGGGCGTGCGCCGTTTCGTGGCGCAGAGCTTCACCGGCTGGCCCAACGAGCGAACCGGCGGACCGGTCAAGACCGAAGCCGACCCCCTCGACCCGAACCCGCCGACGGCTCAGCGCGAGACGATGGCCGGCATCCGGCACCTCGAACGGGCGGTGCTCGACGCCCCGCTCGAGGGGATCGTCCTGCGCTACGGCATGTTCTACGGCCCCGGCGCGTCCGACGAGATGCTGGAGCTGGTGCGTAAGCGGAAGCTGCCGATTGCCGGGAACGGCGGCGGCATCTGGTCGTTGGTGCACATCGACGACGCCGCTGCGGCCACGGTGGCCGCGCTCGAGCGGGGTCGTGGCATCTACAACATCGTCGATGACGAACCCGCTCCGGTCGGCGACGTACTGACGGCGGTGGCCGAGATCATCGGAGCCCAGCCGCCGCGCCACGTTCCGGTTTGGCTGGCGCGCCTCGCGGCCGGTGAGGTGGGAGTCTCCATGCTGACCCAGATCCGCGGATCGTCGAACGCGAAGGCGAAGCGGGAGCTCGACTGGATGCCGTACTGGCCGAGCTGGCGGGACGGATTCCGCTACGGGCTCGCGCCGACAGCCGATGCCTCCAGAGGATGATCGCCCCATGCCGGACGTCTTCACCGACCTGCGCCCCCTGCTGTTCTCCATCGCGTACCGCATGCTCGGCAGCGTCAGCGACGCCGAGGACGTCGTGCAGGATGCGTACCTGCGCTACCACCGGGCCGTCGCAGCCGGCACCGAGATCGAATCGCCGAAGGCCTTCCTCTCGGCCATCACGACCCGGCTCGCCATCGACCTGCTCCGCTCGGCGCGGGTCCGGCGCGAGACCTACGTCGGGCAGTGGCTACCCGAGCCGTTGCTGACCGACGCGTCCACGCCGGACCCCGCGCAGCAGAGTGCCGAATCCGACTCGCTGTCCATGGCTTTCCTGCTCGTGCTCGAACGACTGAGCCCGGTCGAGCGCGCAGTGTTCCTGCTGCACGATGTGTTCGGCTACGAATTCGGCGCTGTCGCCTCGATCGTCGGCAAGTCGGCCGACAACTGCCGGCAGGTGGCCGTGCGCGCACGTCGCCATGTCAGTGAGCACCGGCCGCGGTTCGAGGCGTCGCGCACCCAACGCGAGGAACTGGCCGACCGCTTCGTCGCCGCGCTGTCCGAGGGCGACCTCGGCGGTCTGGTCGAACTGCTCGCCGCCGATGTCGTCGTCACCGGCGACAGCGGCGGGATGAGCCCGTCCTGGCCGCGTCCGATCGCCGGGCAGGACAAGGTCGCGCGGCTGCTGCTGGGGCTGGCCGAGCAGATGCGTCGCGTCATCGGCATCACGATCAGTCGGGTGGAGGTGAACGGGCAGCCCGGTGCGGCGATCCGCGATGCGGACGGTCAGCTGGTGAACGTGTTCAGCTTCGACATCGCCGATGGTGTCGTGCAGGCGGTGCGGTCCGTGATCAGCCGGGAGAAGCTGCGTCACCTCGGCCCGCTCGCCGACGTCCAGGCGCTGATGCACGCGCGCCGGGCGGGCGAGCCGTCGTAGGTCTCAGCGCTGGGCCGAGCACATCACGGCCCGCACGGGCAGGCGGATGCCGTCCGGGCCGGCGTACTGGGACGTGAGCTCGCCGAGCGTGCGCCGCACTGCCGCGCGGGTGTCGTCCGGCGCAGCGGCGAAGGCGGCGGCCAGCGGCGGCGCGAGGGCACCGACCACCGCTGCGTGCGTCTCGACATCGGGAAAGTGCACGACCGAGTCCACGACGCGCACGCTGACGTCGGAGTACCCGGCGCCGCGCACCAGCTTCTCCAGTTCGTCGGGATCGGCGAGCGAGAAGGGACTGCCCGGGCCGACCGGTGGTCCGCCGCTGACCAGGCCGTGCATCATGGCAGCCATGCCGACGCAGGTCATCCACGGGTTGTCCTGCGGCGCGCCCCACACGGCGACGGCGAGCCGACCGCCCGGGCGCAGGACGCGGAGAATCTCGCGCAGCGCCGTGTCGGGTTCCGGGATCAGCATCAAGCCCATCCGGAACGCCACGGCGTCGAACTGCTCCGAGGCCTGGGCGATGTTGGTGGCATCGAGCTGCGCCACCTCGACGCCGGGCAGGCGCCCGACGCGATCCTCCAGCAGCGTCACCATGCCGGGGGCGAGGTCGCTGGCCACGAGCGAGCCGCCGGGAGCGACTGCGGCCGCCAGCCGGGCGGCCAGCTCACCGGTGCCGCCGCCGAGTTCCAGCACGCGGTTGCCGGGACCGATGGCGAGCGCGTCGAGCAGCAACGGCGTGAGGTCGGCCTTCATCGCTTCGACGTGTTCGCGCAGCCGGTCCCACTGGGGCGCCACGGTCGTCCACGCTAGGTCGCATCCTGCGCTCATGGTCAACTCCGATACAGTTGAACTGTTTTGAATACTGTAGAGGTGTACTCGATATGAGCCGACCCGTCAAGAGGTCCTACGACTCGTCGCGCCGTCAGCAGCAGGCGCGCCAGACGAGCCGCGAGATCCTGCGGGCCGCACACGACCTGTTCGTCGAGCGCGGTTACGGCCGCACGACCATCGCCGACATCGCGCAGGCGGCCGGGGTGTCGCCGGAAACGATCTACGCGACGTTCAAGAACAAGGCGACTCTGCTGCACCGGGTCTGGGACGTGACCATCGGCGGCGACGACGAGCAGGTCGTCTTCCACGAGCGTCCGGAG